>RPQK01000009.1 GCA_003819755.1 Acidobacteriota bacterium
ACAGAGCCGCAAGCGCAGCGTTTTTTGCGGACCGTCAGCGGACGGGGAGCGCGTCGGACGCGTGCCGGAGCGAGACCCATTCGTGCTGGAGGCACGCATCCGACGCGCTACCCGTCCGCTGACGGTCCGCAAAAAGCGCTGCGCTTGCGGCTCTGTCGGATTTCCCCCGCACCGCCGTCCCGGTCTCGAAGATGTGTATAAAGTGTCGCTTCTGCCGCCGCACTCCAAATTAGATCCCGGCTACGCACGAGTTGCATATAAAGTGTCGCGCCGCCGCACCGCTCCATATGGCTGGGTGCCTCCACCTCACACCCCCCAACAGACAGGCACTATCTGGCACCAACGCGCCGAATGTCGCCCAAAGAGATCCTTTGACGGTTCAGGTAATACAGGCCGGCAAAGGTAACCGGAATGTACTGCCCGAGGTGATAGAAGACAGATGAAGCGAACGCGTCGGCCTTGGAAACGCCAAACAGTTGCAGGCTTACCCAGAAGCCGATTTGAATAACGCCGAAGAAACCAGGTGCGGAGGGGATGGCAACGCCGAGCGCGCAGATGCCGACGACCAGGAAGGGAGCCCAGGGCGGGAGCTCCAGTGAGAGACTCCGGAGCGACACGTAGACCATCCCGGCCATAAGCGACCATTTCACAACCGAAATTGCCACCACCGCCGCTACCAGCCTCGGGCTTCTCAAGCACCGGAGGGCTTGCGCTGTAGACTGAATCACACTCGGGAGCCAGTCGGATAGCCTTCGGGGAAGCTTCACGACGACTCTGTGTGCCATTCCCGACAGGAAGTCCGAGGCGATGGTGAGAGCGGCGACCAAAGCTGTGAGAGCGAGAGTGAGAGTGCCCACAACCCAGGCGCTGTAATGGATCCAGGCGGGCAAGCCGCCGACCATAACCGCCCCGATGACCAGGAATAGTAGAACGACAAGGGTATCAAGAAGCCGTTCCAGCACGACGGTGGAGAGAACGGCAGCAGCCGGCAAGGAAAACCTGCGAGAAAACAAGAAAACCCTGATGATCTCTCCCATACGAGCCGGGAGAATATTGTTCCCCATGAAACCGATCATCAGGGGGGAAGCAACCGCGGAGGTCTGAAATTCGCCGAGCGGCAAAAGCAGCAGCCGCCATCGAATCGCCTTAAGCCAGAAATAAGTGAAAAGGAAGGCGAGATAGAGCGGAACGCCTGAGTAACTGGCGCGGGCGAGGCTATCGAGCACCTCCCGCGGATCAATTCCGCGAAGGGCCAGGTACAGGCAAAGGGCGGTCAGGGACAAACCGATCAGGAGCTCAAACGACCTTTTCGGCTTCCGGCCTGCAGGTTCGGCATGGTTTTGCTTCATCAGATTTCGTCCAACTTGCGGAGTGTTCGGCGGTCGAGTGTCCAGTCGTACCTCGATACTAAAAGGTCGGACGTCGACAAGTCTCGTCATTTGGTTGAGCTTTTGCGACGAGCCATTCAAATTTCAGGACACCTCATACGTACTCTGGGCTGGATGCAACCCCTGCCCCATCCCGGCGCTTCTCGACTGCCAAAGATTCGTCGCCTTTTACAAGATCACGGACCAGAATGTCAAAACAAAGGCAAAGACCTGCCTCGTGAATTTCCGTAACATGGCCTCACTTCATCTCCGAACCGGAAGAGCCTCAGCTTTTCCTCACTATTGGGCCGGGTAAGTCTTCTCAGGTCGACAGTGTGAGTGACACGGCGAAGCTTCGTCTTCCCTAAGGCCCTTCCAGAGTTTTTCGCAACTCGAAAACCTCACCCACGACGTGGTTACTATGTCGGAACAAGTACGCCGTAACTTTTCGGACGGCCTTCGGCTCTACGTTTCGCGCCAGGCAGCAAGCCCGTTCCGCTACCTGCTCGAGCAGGCGATTCTGGCCAGCCTTGCCTGGGTCCCGACCATACTCGGAATTATCGTGCGTGGCATCTTTTACCGCCTGATTCTAAAGACCAAAGGATGGCCGGCCATCGAAAGCGGCGTCCGCATCCGGTTTGCAAGTAACGTTCGCCTCGGCGATCGCGCCTACCTGGATCAGGGCGTCTACTTGCACGCCTGTCCTAACGGCATCGAGATCGGGTCTGACAGCCTGGTGATGCACGGTTCCATCCTTCACGTCTACAACTTCCGGCAGATCCCGCATTCCGGAATCCGCATGGGCCGAGATTGCCTTATCGGCGAGTACAACGTGATCAGGGGACAAGGGGGAGTCGTTATTGGAAACCGCGTCTACACCTCGCCGATGGTGCAGATCATTGCTGTGAATCACGTGTTCGAGGATCCGGGGAGGTCCTTCGTTGATCAAGGAATTACTGCCGAAGGGATCGTGATCGAGGACGACGTTTGGATCGGATCGGGCAGTGTCGTTCTGGACGGTGTGCGGATTGGCAGGGGTTCGGTTGTGGCGGCTGGTTCGGTTGTGACGCGAGACGTGCCAGCTCACTCGGTTGTCGCCGGAGTCCCCGCTCGCGTGATCAAGGAAATCGGTGTTGGGAAGCAGACTACGAAAAGGGAGGTTCCCGTGTATTTTTCTAACTCAACTCCTCCTGCTCCAGGCGTGCCGCCAGCGGAGGCTGAGACAAATGGACATAAGCGTGAGGGCTTCAAACCGGTCGGAAGACCTGTCGGCAGCCTGTCGATCGTCATTCCGGCTCTGAATGAGGAAGACGGAATTGCAGACATCATCAGACGAGTACTGAGCGTAGAGCCGGAGTTGCGACTGTCGGGAGTCGAGCACATGGAGATCATCGTTGTCGATGACGGCTCGACCGACAACACCGCGAAAATTGCGGGCGATTTCCCCGGCGTGAGGGTGATTCGTCATCCTCGCAACCGCGGCTATGGAGCGGCCATAAAGACCGGTTTTGCCCAGGCACGAGGTGACTGGCTGGCCTTCCTGGACGCCGACAGCACCTATCCCCCGGAACTTTTCGCCGATTTCTGCCGAAGAGTGTGGGAAAAACATGCGGATGTGGTCGTTGGATCTCGTCGTTCCGGTGCTGATACCCAAATGCCGATGGTGAGACGGCTGGGCAACTTCATCTGGTCGTCGTTGGTCTCCTACCTTGGCAAGAAGAAGATCTTCGATCCTGCTTCCGGCATGCGCATGATCCACCGTTCAGCGCTGCCGCGCCTGTATCCCTTGCCGGATGGGCTGAACTTTACTCCGGTTATGAGCACAAGGGCGGCCCACGAAGGACTGAAGGTTCTCGAAGTGCCGATCCCATACAGCGAACGAGCCGGCCGCTCAAAGCTGTCTGTCGTCAGGGATGGGATGCGATTCCTAAAAACCATCGTCTGGACCGCCCTCGAATACAACTCGGTTCGCATCCTGGGAACCTGCGGTCTGGGGCAGCTCGGCATCGCCGGGCTCATTGGAGCCAGCCTGGTGGCGCTTCGGCTCCAGGGGGTGACCGAACTTGGCCCGTGGGGAGCCTTCAGCGTGTTTGCAGCCCTGGTACTCGCGGTGGCCGGTGCCAGTACCCTTGCCTTGGGAATCACCTTCAACTATCTGACCGCGCTTTTTCACCGGGACCCGACTCCGCCCCGGCGCATTTTCATGCTCCTGGGCCGCCCGATCGACCACCACTTCGGATGGCTCGGGTCGGTTGTGCTCCTGGGCGGCTTGCTTCTCGCTGTCACCAGCCTGGTACTGGCTCTCCAGGGTTGGGAAGTTGCCCGGCTTTGGCTCTGGCTCCTCGGCAGTGCCCTCTTTGCCCTGGTTGGCCTTCAGCTCTTCGTCTCCTGGATTGTCATGAGGGTGATGGAAGGACTCAGTGAAAGGCCTTTGCGCGTTAACGCCGAGATGCGTGTGGAGTTTGCCGGGTCTCAGGACGTGGCCCTGGACGTTCCGACGATTGAATCTCGTCCCGCCTGACACTCTACGTTCAGATTTACCGGTTCTGGTTTTTGTTGAGAATTCGGACTCGTCAGCGCCATGCCAGGTTGCTAGAAACCAGAATCCAAACCGAAACCAAGCGCACCAGTGATTCGGCTGGTCCCTGGTGATCACACAGATATAAGCGAGAAGAAGGATCATGAGCTCTGATTTGCGGATCAACCTCGGCACTCGAGCCGTCAAGCCTCTGAAGATGGCCAATTTCCCGGACGCGGGAGCCGCTGTTCGTGACCTGGTCAATTCCCGCCCTCCGGGGGCGGTCGACGTCCTGCTGGTTAATCCCCCCAGCCCTGATGGCGGGATCTGGATCCGCACCCAGCATCGGGTCGGCCGGCGGAGCCGGGAGGAGATGGTATGGCCGCAGTGTTCGTTAGCTCAGATCGCGGCTATGCTGCATCCCGACTACAAAGTTGAAGTTGTAGACGCAATTGCAGAGAGGATGAGCTGGCAAGAATTCGAGAAGCTCTTGCGGGCGAAGGCTCCGAAATACTACCTGACGCAACTGACCGCCCCCACCCTGACCAACGACATGTACGGTGTCATGCTGGCCAAGAGCGTTGGCGCGAAAACCATGGCATTTGGGACTCACGTTACTCCGATGCCCACGGAAACGATGCGCGACTATCCCGCGCTCGACTTCGTCCTCAGAGGTGAGCCGGAACTGACGATTCGGGAGTTGATCGACGGGCTGGAGAATCGCACGGCACGCCCGGAGTGGATCACCACGATATTGAAAAAGACCGATCCGAGTTGGCAACCGCCCCGTGACGATCAGGCGCCGGTCGACCTGGCGCGCATCAAAGGGCTGATTTGGCGTCAGGCGGGCGAAATCCGGCTAAACCAGGATCGCCCCTTCCTCCCAAACCTTGACGAGCTTCCCGTTCCCCTGTACCAACTCCTGCCTCTTCAGAAATACCGGATGCCGCTCATGAAGGGGCCTTTCAGCTTTATTGTTACCAGTCGCGGATGCCCCGCCGGCTGCAAGTACTGCATCAAGCACGTCTCCTATCAGAACACGGTTCGATTGCTGTCTCCCCGGCGGGTGGTCGACGAAATTCGCCAGCTCTACGATTCCGGCGTTCGCAACATTCACATGTACGCGGATCTGTTCACCGTAAACCGAGAGCAGGTAATGGGGATCTGTGACTTAATCCTGAAAGAGGGCCTGAAGATCCGCTGGACCTGCAACAGCCGGGTGGACTTCGTGGATGAAGAGATGCTGACGCTGATGGGGCGGTCGGGTTGTTGGATGATTTCGTGGGGTATCGAGAGCGGGAACGAACAGATCCTGCGGAGAGCGGCCAAGGGAGCGAACCCCAAGAAGGCCCACCAGGCGCTGACCTGGGCCAGGACTGCGGGGATTAAGAACTGGGGTTACTTTATCATCGGGCTGCCGGGCGAAACCGTCGAGACCATACGCGAAACCATCGACCTGGCGAAAAGCCTGCCTCTTGAACTGGCGCTGTTCCACATTGCTGCACCGTACCCGGGAACTCCATTCTTCTTCGAGGTCGTCAAAAACGGCTGGTTCCGGGAGGGCACCCAGTGGGAACAGGTAGACATGGACAAGGGGACCGTCCTGCAGTACGAAAATCTCTCCGCGGAGGATCTCATCTACTGGCAGAGGAGGGCTTTCCGCGAGTGGGCCTTCAGGCCTGGACCGTTCCTGGTCTACGTCAAGATGCTCTTTAGCGATCTTCGAACTTTCAAGCGTGCCGTGCGAGTCGGGATGGAGCACTTGGGCTGGGCTCTGAAGGTTTCGCAAGCTTAGGATCTCGGAGAGGACAGGAAGCGAAGATCACCCAGGTGAACGCGCTTACGCGTTACCGGACAGAAATAGAGAGGAATTAAACTGTGGCAGATATCACCAAGCGAGGCCAGCATGAGAATGCCGCGTTCCCGGCCCGGCGTCAGCCCCTAGGGTACGGGAGCGCTGACTTTTCTGAACCTGAAACCGCCTTTGATCTCCAGCAGATCATCCACGCTTTGTGGCGGCGGAAGGTCACGATACTCGTCACGATGGTCCTGGTCGTGATCCCGGTGGCCGTATCCACCTATCTTGCCACCCCGCTCTACAGATCAGCGCTCATTCTGGAGATTGATCCCGAACCGACCAGGGTGCTGCCATACAAGGACGTGACGGATGTGGTCGGAGGTCCGAGCAATTACGAGCTGTACATGAAGACTCAGGATCAGATCTTGAGGAGCCCCTCGCTGGGGATCCGGGTTGCGAATCGCCTCCAGGAGGAGCAGGCGGGGGGAGGTGCGAACCAGGTGCTGCAGTATCCGGGTCCGATCGAAGTTCAGAGACTGCCAAACAGCGAGTTGGTTCTTTTGGCGTACGTTTCGCCGGATCCGGAGCGCAGTGCGAGGACTGTCAACCTGTTTGCCGAAGAGTACATTAAGCAACATTTCGAAGGGAAGCAGAAAACCCGAGAAAGAGCGATCGACTTTCTGAACCGCGAACTGGCGGGTTTGAAGAAACGAATCGAGGAGTCAGAGAAGGAGTTCGTCGAGTATCGCCATACGAACAACCTGGAACCCAGCACGATCACAGTCGTTCAGCAAAAACTCGCCTACCTCGCCTCGCAAATCTCCAATCTGGAGACCGAAATGATTGCCTCCAGGACCAGGTGGGACGCCTTAAACGAGGCCACCGCAGCAAACCTGCCGGCCCGGCTGATGACTGAAAATATCAGCAGCCTGGCGGGCAAGCTGCTTGTGTTGGAACAAGAGCTCGGCACGCTTCGGACGAAGTACGACGAGAACTGGCCCGGAGTCATACGCAAGCAGCAGGAGATCGAACTGACCCGGGAACAATACGAACGGGAGAAGACAGAGGCGCTCAGGAAGGCGCGGGCCGATGCGGAGGTCGACTTCCGTACGGCCGAACGAAGATATGAGATGCTTGCCAGCGCTCAAAGCGAACAGGAGAGCCTGATCCGCAAGAGTAACGAGGGGTCAATCCAGCTGAACATCCTGCAGCGAGAAGTGGAAACCAGCCAGCAGCTCTACAACGGGCTGATGGAACGCCTGAAGCAGACGAGTGTTACTGCGGGCCTGGAATTCGGAAACATCCACATCATTGAACCGGGCAGACCCAACCGGAAGGTCTACAGCCCCAACGTTGCATGGAATTTGGGTCTTGGGTCGCTGTTTGCATTGGCGTTGGGCGTTTGTCTGGCATTCGTGAGGGACTTCTGGGATCGGAGTCTGAGTTCCGGCGAACAAGCGGAGGAACTGCTGTCTCTGCCCTCTCTGGGTATGGTTCCCGTGATCGAAGGAACAGCCGCGCCTCGAACCCGGCGCCTCCTCCCGTGGGGGCGGAAAACGAGCCTCTCGCTGCTCGGTAACGGGAACGGCCACAATGGGAAGGCCGTATCGCCAAACGGTATCGTGGTGCTCGGAAACGGGAAAGCGGGTGTTAACGGGCATAGCGGTGTCGGCCAGCCGCTCTCGCCCATTGTTTCTGAAGCCTTCCGCACGGTTTGTGCTTCGATCCTTTTATCTGACTGGCGATCTCCGCGTTCGATTCTGGTGACGTCCGCCGTCCCCGGGGAAGGCAAGACCATGATGGTTGCCCAACTGGGCCGGGCGTTCGCGGAAAGTGGGGCCCGGACAATCGTTCTGGAGTTGGATCTCCGCAAACCGGCCTTGTCGAAGTTGTTAGGTGTTGAGACCAGGGCGGGGCTCAGTCTTTTTCTCGCCGGCCATATGCAAGGAGCCGCCACTCCGGAGGCCCTTTCAACAAACATCGAAAACCTCTTCGTCATGCCTGCCGGACCACGCCCACCTAACCCGATGGCGCTGCTGAGTTCTGATCGACTGAGCGCGCTCCTGGAGCGACTTTTGACCGAATACCGGTTCGTCTTGCTCGACAGCCCACCGGTTCTCACTGTTGCGGACGCCAGAGTGCTTAGTTCCAGAGTGCAGGGAGTAGTGCTGGTTGCGAAAGCCCACAACACTTCCCGCGACCTGGTCAACCGGGCTCGGCGGGTTTTGGAGACTGCCGGAGGAAAGGTATTGGGGTTGGCCCTTAATCAAGTCGAATCCACCGCCTGGTCCTATTCCGGCTATCCAGGACGGTACCACGACGAGACCTATTATTCCTCGGCGTCGCAGTAGGGATGTTTAAATCGCCTTTGGTCGACACCATTGCTCGCATTCCGACCGCGTTTTGGCTCGTGCCTCTGGTCCCGTTAGCGGTGCTGGTCGGAGTGCGCGTACCGCCTGGACCCTATCTCCTGTTGTTGGCGCTGGTCGCGGTTGCGGTCGTAGCCGCTCTGGTGCTGCTTACCCAGGTTGTTGGGCGCGGGAGGAGCACGGCGTTAGTCCTGTTGATGTTCACCTCGGTGATCCTTCCGGTGCATATCGACACCGGGACGGCGTCGAGACTGACCGCCCCTATGTTGCTGGTGGCGCTCCTGACGTGTGGATGGATAGCTCAGATGGTTATCTGGCGCAAGATTCCGAGCTCGGCTCCGAGGCCGGTCTGGGTCCTGTTGCTCTTCATGGCGGCATGCGTTCTGTCGTTTGTGGTCGGACAGTATCCTTGGTTTCCTGTCGCCAGAGCTCCCCTTCCGGCCCAACTGGGGGGGCTGGCTCTGTTCATCCTGTCCGGATGTGCTTTCCTGCTGTTCGCTTACCTGCTGCCGAACGTCAGGCAGTTGCGTCGCCTTACCTGGGTCTTCATCTTGACCGGCGCCGTGATGGCCGTTATTCGGGTGGTTCCATCCCTTGATAGCAGTCTTGCCCTCCACACCAGGCCTGGGACGATCGGGAGCATGTTTTGGACCTGGTTAACGGCTCTGAGCTTCGGACAGGCACTGATTAATCGTCAACTGAGCCGCATCGTCCGGGCAGCTCTGCTGATATTGACCTGCTTTCTTCTTTGCGTCGCGCTCGTTCAGTACCGGGCCTGGGTATCGGGCTGGATTCCTCCACTGATCGCCATTGGCGTCATTGCCGGCTTGAGATACCCCCGTCTCTTCATCGTCTTTGGGTTGGTGGCGCTGCCACTGGTAATGGTTCATCAAGGCTCTCTCGCTGAAACGCTCTGGTCTACAGAGCGGTACAGTGCCGACACCCGCATGGCCGCCTGGATAGCCATCTTCGAGATGCTGAAGACAAGTCCGCTTTTGGGGTTCGGCCCCGCCAACTACTATTGCTACACACACCTTTTCCCGGTTCTTGGTTGGTATGTCACTTTCAACTCGCACAACAACTATATAGATCTGCTCGCTCAGACAGGCGTCGTGGGGCTTTTGTTGTTCCTCTGGTTTGCCTGGGCGATCGGTCGTATGGCTTGGAGAATGCGAGCCAGAGTGCCGCAGGGGTTCCCCTACGCCTATGTCGTCTCGGCCATTGGCGGGCTGGTGGCGACACTGATAGCTGGCATGCTGGGAGACTGGGTTATACCTTTCGTGTACAACGTGAGCATTGCCGGATTCCGTTCCAGCGTTCTCCCGTGGCTTTTTCTGGGAGGTCTGGTCGCGCTCGATCGTCTCACCAAGGAAAGCCTGAGTCGGGAGGACGCTATGCGCAACGAAGGGACCAAGGGACCCCAGAGACCTCACGGACCTCAGGGACAATCAGTGAGTCTGATTGTCCCTGAGGTCCCTTCGTCCCTTGTTTGAACCGAGCACCGGAGGTTAAAAAGTGTCGTCTCAATCGAAGCAATTCGCTCTGTCGGTCGTCATCGTCAATTGGAACACTCGGGACCTGCTGCGTGCGTGCCTGGCTTCCCTGGCAGACGAGTGCGAGAGTCTGGCCGGTGACACGGTACAGGTCGTCGTCGTGGACAATGGATCGACTGACGGAAGCGCCGAGATGGTGAGCAACGAGTTCCCATGGGTTCACTTTGATGCACGACGGCGAAACAGCGGGTTTGCAGCCGCCAACAATGCCGGTGTGCGGCTGACAAACGGCCGGTACGTGCTCCTTCTTAATCCGGATACGGAGATCCGGCCGGGTGCTCTGAAGACGATGATCAGCTTCCTCGACACGCATCCGGAAGCGGGAGCGATCGGCCCCCGGCTGACCAACCCCGATGGAAGCCTGCAATTGTCCTGTTACCCCGTCCCCACTCTTCTCCGCGAGCTTTGGCGTCTGCTGCATCTCGACCTGGTGCGTCCTCTTGCTGTTTACCCGATCGATACATGGGATTCGAACAACCCTCACCAGGTAGAGACTGTTCAAGGGGCCTGCCTGATGGTCAGGAACAGTGTCTTGGAACAGGTTGGTTTGCTCGACGAGAATTTCTTCGTCTACACCGAAGAAATCGATTTCTGTCGGAGAGTGGCATCGAAGGGCTGGGCGCTCTACTGGCTGCCAACCGCGCTGGTGGTCCACTATGGCGGCCAGAGTACCAGGCAGGCGGCTACCAAGATGTTCATTCAACTCTACCGAAGTAAACTGCAATATTTCAGGAAGCATTACGGAGTCGTTGGTGGCTTTGCCTACAAGCTGATCCTGTTGCTCGCGATTCTGCCCAGGATCACGGTCGCTCCTCTCGCCTGGCCATTCTCATCCCTGCAGCGGGAAAAGCTGCGATCAGTTTCCCGGCTGTACGGTCTGCTTCTTCTCGAGCTCAAAACGCTGTAGCTTCCGCATGCGCGTTCTTTTCCTCACCCAGGTGCTGCCGCTGCCGTTAAACGCGGGGCCAAAAGTCAGGGCTTATTTTGTCCTTCGTTATCTGGCCGAAGCGGGACACGAAGTCTCTTTGCTGAGTTTCGTCCGTCCGGAAGATCCGACTGAGGCCATCAGCAGCCTGCGAAGAATGTGCCACTCGGTTGACATCGTTCAAATGACACGGTCGGCGGGAAGAGACGTCTGGAGCGGTCTTCGCAGCCTGGCCTCCGGCGAGCCATTCCTGGTGGTCAGGGATCAATCCAAAGGGATGAAACAGGCCATTGAGCGTCTGTCGGGATCGAGGTCTTTCGACGCGGTGCATGCCGACCAACTCTGGATGGCGCCCTACGCCCTGTCCGCTCGCAACGGAATGAAGGCGGTTCTTGATCAACATAATGCGGTTTTTCAGGTTGCCCGTCGGTTGGCGATCAGTGAGAAGAACGCATTGAAAAGGTGGATTCTCAAGCGCGAAGCGAGAACCCTTATCGCCTTCGAGAAAGAGACCTGTGAACAATTCGATCACGTCGTGTGGGTATCGGATAACGATCTGGACGCCTTGAGGCGAGCCGGTCGCCAGGGTGGGCGAACCCTGACACGATCCTCGGTCATTCCTATTTGCGTGGACCCGTGTGACCGTCAGCCGATTCCAGCGGATTCAGCACGGCAGCGCATAACTTTTCTGGGCGGGATGCACTGGCCTCCCAATGCTGAAGGTATCAACTGGTTTATTCGGGAGGTCTGGCCTTCAGTTGCGAAATCACGACCTGATACGGTCTTGACGATCATAGGGAAGAACCCTCCGCGCCTGGCCCCCGGATCGTTTCCGGGCAAAATCGACACGCCCGGCTTTGTCGCCAATCTGGACCGGTACCTTGCCGAGTCCGCCGCCTTTATTGTTCCCCTGCATTCGGGGGGCGGGATGCGGGTCAAGATCCTCGACGCCTGGTGCTGGGGGTTGCCAGTGATCTCAACCACCATCGGCGCCGAGGGCCTCAAGACCGTTCATGGCGAGAACGTCCTGCTCGCTGACCAACCGGCGAGTTTTGCCGATGCGACTCTGGAGGTCCTCCAGAATCCGCCGACCGCCCGCAGACTTCGTGAAAACGGGCGGGTCACCGTGGAATCGCACTACGATTGGCGGAAAGTCTACCGCTCCTGGGATTCGATCTACTGTGAAAATCCTGTTCATCGTCCCTTACGTTCCCAATAGGATACGAACTCGACCTTTCAACCTGATAAAGGCCCTGAAGGAACAGGGGCATCAGGTTTTGGTGGCGACGCTTTGGACCACTCCCGAGGAGTTGGAGGAGCTCCAATGCGGTCTCGGGGTCGAACCTGCTCTTGCAGAGCCAATTTCTGTCTACCGTTCCCTGTGGAACTGCCTTCGAACACTCCCCGGTAAAAGCCCCTTGCAGAGCTCGTACAGCTGGCAGCCGAAGCTTGCCGCTAAGCTGGGCGAGCTGATCCAGACAGCCGACGTGGATGCCGTTCACGTCGAGCATCTGCGCGGAGTCCGTTACGCGCTCTATCTGACGCGGTTTTTGAGCATTACGGGGCGTCAATTGCCGGTAATCTGGGACAGTGTCGACTGCATCAGCCAGCTCTTTGCCAGGGCAGGAAAGGAAAGCTCGAGCCTGGCCTCCCGGATGATCGCACGATTCGAGTTGCCCAGGACCCGCCGCTATGAAGGATGGGCTCTTGGCCGCTTCAATCGTGTACTGGTCACTTCTCAAGTCGACCGGGCTCACCTCCTGGATCTCGCTTTCCTGCAGAATGGCTCGGCCAATCAAGCCCGGCGCAAGATGGAGGCTCGGATCCGGGTCCTCCCGAACGGAGTCGATCTGGATTATTTCTCTCCCTCCGAGGACCAGCGCGAACCGTCGACTCTGGTGTTCACCGGGAAGATGAGTTACCACGCGAATGTCGCCGCTGTTACATCCTTCGTGAAGGAAGTGATGCCCGAGTTGTGGGCTGCAAGACCCGGTGTCTGTCTCTGGATCGTCGGCAAGGACCCGACGCCCGAAGTGCGTGAGCTCGAGAACTGGCGTCCTGCCAATGGCAACGGGAATGCACCGGGAAAACCGATCTGCGTAACCGGAACTGTTGACGACATACGCCCCTTCCTCAGAAAAGCCGCAATTGCGATAGCGCCCATTCAATACGGTGCAGGAATTCAGAACAAGGTTCTTGAAGCAATGGCGTGCGGGACGCCGGTGGTGACAACTCCGCAAGCAGTGGCTGCGATCACGGCGCGCCCAGGTCAGGATCTCCTTGTGGCGGAAAGCAGCAGGGACCTGGCCGCGGCCATCATTTCGCTACTGGATGATCCTGCGAAACGAGTCAGGCTGCAGCAGTCCGGCCGATGTTTTGTTGAACGCAACCACAACTGGAGGGCGGTTGCCACCCTGCTCACGTCCATCTACGGCGAAGCCAATGCAGAACTATCAGTCCGATCCCGAAGCTAATTCCAGCAGGGGCAAAGGGGCAAAGGGAGAAGCAGGATCCCACGCCGCGCTTTTCACTTTGCCCCTTTACCCCTTTGCCCCTTTGCCCCTTTATAGGAGACTGCTGCTAATAGTCGTGGCAGTAGCCATCCTGTTTAGGGTGGGATCAGCAGTCTATCAGGGAGATCGAATTGAGGTCCTCCCTGGAGTGTACGACCAGGTGTCTTACCACGAACTGGCTTTGCGAGTTCTCGACGGCCACGGATTCACTTTCGCGACTGGATGGTGGCCGGCGACCCCGGCTGGTCAGCCGACGGCTCACTGGAGCTATCTTTATGTTCTTTTCCTGGCCGGCACCTATGCTGTCTTTGGCCCGCATCCGCTCGCGGCACGATTGATCCAGGCTGTTCTGGCCGGAATCATTGGGCCGATTCTGGCCTGGCGCCTCGGGAAGCGGTTGTTCAACGAACGAGTCGGCCTGGTAACGGCCGCGATCTTTTCGGGGTATGGGTACTTTGTCTTCTATGCCGGTGCGTTGGTAACAGAGACGTTCTACATTCTCACGGTTCTGGGGATGCTCGACATCGCCGTCGCAATCGGAATGACTCGTTTGCAGCCCAATCGACGAGGCCTGTGGCCCTGGGTTCTTCTTGGAGTTGCGGCGGGTCTGGCTGCACTCTTGCGTCAGCTCATCCTGCTTCTTGTTCCAGTCATTCTGGCCTATGTCATTTGGCGGGTGTCGTTCCAGCGGCCTGGCGGTCTGATCTCGGGATTAAGAGGCGGGCTTGTGACTCTCGCTGTTCTGGCCGTCCTTATCCTGCCGTGGACGATTCGGAACTACCAGGCATTCGGCCGGTTCGTACTCCTGAACACGAATGCGGGCTTTGCCTTTTTCTGGGGCAATCACCCGATTCATGGAACAGAGTTCATACCGATCTTGAAACAGGGTGGAAGGAGTTATGGCTCGCTGATTCCTCGAAACTTGCGCGGGAGGGACGAGGCGGAGACTGATCGCCTCTTGCTTAAGCAAGGCCTGCAGTTCGTGACTGAAGATCCTGCCCGCTACATCCGGCTGTCCTTTAGCCGCATCAAGGAGTATTTCAAGTTCTGGCCATCCGCAGACTCAGGGCGTGTCAGCAACCTGGCTAGAGTCTTGTCATTCGGGTTTTGCCTGCCTTTCCTCCTCGGCGGCCTCGGAGTGGCTCTGATGCGTTTGCTGAAGTCAGACCATTCGGCGCGAAGCCAGCAGAGCAATTGCGGCATAACCCTGATCCTGATCTTCTCCGGGCTGTACACCCTGGTTCATCTTCTCACCTGGACGCTGGTTCGCTACCGGCTTCCTGTTGATGCCGTCACGATGCCTTTCGTGGCTCTCGGGCTTATCTCTTTCGTCAGCTCTCTGGCCAGACGACTGTCGCACCTGAGCTCCGGCCGAGCTCCGGCCAGGCGAAACCCAGCAACAGAAGGGAGCAGTGGACTATGAGCAGCCAGGTTGACAGAATCGGGACATCGGGGACCCTCGCAGCACCCCGAATACTGCCCTATCCCCACACTCCGGTCCTGTCGTTAAAAGCTCAGCGTTTCCTGCTGCGAAGCGTTCTTTCGGTGTCGGATATCGTCACGCTCGCCTTCGCGTTTCGACTTGCTTTCTGGTTCCGCTTCGATCTCGGGTGGACAGTGGCGCCCGAAGTCGTGCCCGACGCTGAGTTCTATCCGACCCTGATTGCCCTCTTGGTTCCTCTATGGGTCGCCATATTCATCCTGTTCCGCCTCTACGATCCCCACTTGATTCTGGGCGGGATCGCCGAGTATTCCCGGACGTTCAACGCCTGCACGGCGGCAACCATGTTCGTCATCCTCGCCACCTTTATCGAACCGAGGTTCGTTGTCTCCAGATTCTGGGTGGTTTCCGCGTGGGCGTTGTCCTTCGTGCTGATAGCTGCGACCCGCTTCTTCTGGCGACGCGTAGCCTATGGTCTCAGGTCGCGAGGTTTTCTCCTGATTCCAGCTGTCATCGTGGGGACTAACGAAGAAGCCGAAGCGCTGGCGAGCGATCTTGGTCAATGGCGGTCGTCTGGTCTCCGCATCCTGGGGTTCGTAGCCAGTGAGTCCCGGCCGAGCCACCACCGGATGACTCTGCCGGTTCTGGGCTCGCTGGAGGAAATCAGGGAGATAGTCCAGGATCACGACATTGAGGATCTCGTCGTCTCGATCACGGCGTTGAATCGGGAGGAACTGCTGAGCCTTTGCGAGAGTGTGAATAACCTTCCCGATGTCCATCTGAGACTCTCGTCCGGTCTCTATGAGCTGCTGACAACCAGGGTTAGCGTGCAGACCCTGGGAACGGTGCCGCTGATCAGCATGAACAAGATTCGGCTCGCGCCGCAAGAAGTGTATGTCAAGACACTGCTCGACTATGTCCTGGCGCTGGCGGGTCTGATCGTGCTCTCGCCCTTGCTGATCGTTATAGCCTTGCTGATTCGATTCGATTCTCCGGGGCCCGTCTTCTATCGCAGGAGGGTTCTGGGAGTCGGCGGCTCTGAGTTTGATGCCTTCAAGTTCCGAACGATGCGGCAGGACGGCGATGCCGTGCTATCGCAGAATCGCGAACTGGCTCAACAGTTCGAGGCGAACCATAAGTTGAAGGAGGATCCGCGGGTCACACGTGTGGGCCGCTGGTTGCGGAAGTACAGCCTCGACGAGCTCCCTCAGTTGTTTAACGTGCTGCTGGGCCAGATGGGACTGGTGGGACCCCGGATGATTTGCCCCGCCGAGGGAGATAAGTATGGTCGTCATAAAGTGAACCTCCTGACCGTAAAGCCGGGAATCACGGGTCTTTGGCAGGTTTCGGGCCGCTCCGATCTGACTTACGAAGAAAGAGTCCGGCTCGACATGTACTACATCCGTCATTACAGCCTCTGGCTTGACCTTCAGATTCTGTTCGTTCAAACACTCCCGGCCGTAATGAAAAGCCGGGGAGCGTACTAACCGAGAGCGTGGGGCCGACCCGGCCCAGGTGCCGTGAGCGCAGCGTTGTTTGCGGAGCGATCCGGCCCGAACGGATATCTCAGCACGCGATTCGAACCGGGTGTGAACGGTTCGGGCCGGATCGCTCCGCAAACAACGCTGCGCTCACGGCACTCTGGACCGGGCGTCGGCCCCACGCTCACCGGTGCAGAGAAACGTATAGGGAGCAGGCGTTGTCGCTCCCCTGAATCCCCATGAAAATCGGCTATCTGATGCAGGCTGGAGCCCCGGATTTGCGAAGCAGTCCGTCCTCCGGTCCTGCCAACCATGTCAAGCATGTCTTCAGAGAACTGAAGAGTCTGGGCCACCAGGTTCGACTGATCACGCTCTCCGGTCGAAACATCTTCAAATCGGATGACCTCGAAGAGTTTGTGGCTATCAAGGTTGGCATGGACCGCGGAGTCCCGAGGCTGGTCGAGCGTGTTGTCCGGCGTGCTCAGTACGAGCTGACCCTCCCGTATGCGGCGTTCTTCGAGAGTCTTCGTTTTGCTTCAGCCTGTGTGCAGGAGCTCGCAGGATTCGACCTTCTCTACGAAAGAATGGGATGGGTAGGCTACGGTGCCGCCCTCGTTTCTCGTCGCCTGAATATCCCGTTGGTGCTGGAGATTAATGGCGATCACCTGAACGAACTGGAAATGCTGGGCGTGGCGCCGCGAGGCCTGCAGAGAAAGCTCTCGATGTCACTGGTTCGATGGGCCGTCAATCAGGCTCTCTACGCAGTAGCAACGGGAGAAGGCTGGCGAAGGCAACACATCTGCAATTGGAACGTGCCTGCCGAACGGATTGCCGTGATTGAAAATGGGACCGTCATGGTCGATTTGCTCCGGCGGTCGGAGTTGCGGTCGTTTTGCGGGTCCCCCAAGCTTGAAGGTGGTCCGGTCACGATCATCTACGTCGGGGCCTTGGAGCCCTGGCAAGGGCTTTCAATTCTTCTCAGGGCGGTCGCAGCCGCAATCCGGAAAGGCGCCAAGGTCCAGCTTCTCCTGGCTGGGCGCGGGTCACTCGAGGTCCCGCTTAAGCGAGAAGCCGAAAAACTGGGCCTGGGAGAAGAAGTTCGGTTTTCTGGATCGGTTGGCGCTCAGGAACTGGCTCGACTGCTCGCCAGCGCTGACATTGGCGTTTCGTGCTATGCGGGCCGATGCGAGTACTCAGGCCTGAAACTTCTGGATTACAAGGCAGCCGGGCTCGCGATCATCGCGTCCGGGCGCGACGGGGAGCCGGCGATCCTGCAGCATGGTCGCACCGGCTGGATCGTGCCGCCTGGGAATGAGAGTGCGTTAACGGACGCGATCAGACGGCTGGCCGAGGACGCGGACACCAGGCGGGCGCTGGGTAGAGAAGCCCGGCTTGAAGCGGAGCTCCAACACAGCTGGAGGCATACCGCGCAGGAGCTCGTCTCACTTTTCAATCGACTTCTGTCGGTGAATACGATTCAACGGGCGACGACAATCCCTGTCTGGTCACCCGATCTGGAGAGGACTCTCCGCAGGCCGCCGGCCGAATCTGCCGGCGTCCCTGCTGCTCCGGGAGGGGAGGGCAATGCCTGAAGTCAGTGTGATCATCCCAGCCTATAATCACGCAGCCTATCTATCCAAGGCGTTAACGAGTGTTCTCACCCAGTCCTACAAGGACTTCGAGGTGATAGTCGTCGATGACGGGTCGACCGACGACACGCCGAGTGTCGTGCCGCGAAATAACTCGAAGGTGCGCTATATCAGGCAGGAGAACCATGGGCTTTCTGCGTCGCGCAACACAGGGATTCGGGAGGCCAGGGGGAGGATCATTGGGCTCCTCGATGCCGACGATCTCTACGAGCCTACGTTCTTGGAAAGAACGGTGCGGCTTCTGAAAGAGAAGCGAGCCGTGGATGCTCTCTATTGCGGTTACCAGTTCGTTGACGACTCGGATCAGCCCCTTCCTTACAGCTCGAGCAGGACCGTGCCCCCGGATTCATTGTTTCGGACGCTGCTGTTCGGTAACTTCCTCGTTCCTGCCTGCGTGCTCGCATACAAGCGGTGTTACGAGGTTTCCGGTCCGTTCGACACCACCCTCCGGGCGGCGGAGGACTGGGACATGTGGCTCCGGTTCTCGCAGACCTTCAAGGTCGTGGGAACCAGGGAAAAGCTGGTACGGTATCGCATTCTGGGAGGCAGCATGTCGAGCGATCCCGACAAGATGCTCAAAAATAGGAAAGCGGTTCTCCACAAGTACCTGCCGGCGGAAGGATCGGGCATCGACAGCGATGCAGTGTATGCGGCGGCTTACCTCAGAACGGCGGTTGAGTACTTGCAGTGTCGCGACGAGGAAAATGCATATCGGTACTTCGAATACATGTGCCGGCTTGCCCCCGGATTGCTGACCTTCGAGGAGACCTTCTACGAGCTGTTGTGCGGAATCCAGCCTAGGGGATACAGCGGATACGTCGCAACTCTGAAGATTGCAGATAGCGAGCGTGTTGTGGGCGCGATGTTGCGGCGGCTCTTTACCGACGGAGAAGCAGTTCCCGGGCACTATCACGATTTCGGCTACTCGGCCTTCTATTACGCTCTCGGTAAGCTACTGTATGCCAAGGACCAGTTCCGCCATGCGCGGACTGCATTCGTGAAGGCAGTCAGATTCAACTCGCGGCTTGCGTTGAGCCGGACCTTCCTGCTGACCTTGCTCAAATGCCAACTGCTGGCTAGAGCCACTCCCGCCGCCCACGATATCAGGGGCCGGCGGAAGACCGCCCGGAAGCGCTCACTCTCAGCCTAGGCGTGCATGAAAATCCTCTTTATCTCGACATTCTATCCCCCGTTTGTAATCGGCGGCTGGGAGCAGTTGGTCGAGGAAGTCAACGGCCGTCTGCAAACTCGTGGGCACGTGACGCACGTGCTTACCAGCAACTACGGGATGTCAGAAGCGAAGTCTCACTCCGACTCGTTTCTCACACCGGGCTCAAAACCCTCGGGAATCGATAGAATCCTGACTCTCGAGGCAAATCTCGAACACTACTCCCCCTTGGCGCTTTTCGGCTACAGTCGCCGCCTGGAGAAGAATCTCGAGGCGACGCGGGACACCATACAGAGGTTCCAGCCGGACGTGGTCTTCATTCACATCATGTGGAATCTGACCCGCGGAATTGCATGGATCGCGGAGCAGATGTGCCCGGGGCGAGTGGTCTACTACGTGGCCGACCACTGGCCTTCGGCACCCGACCCTCACACTGATTATTGGACACAGCCGGCCACCGATAACCTGAGATCTGCGGGAAAACGGGTCGTCGCGCCCCTTGCCTTGAGATGGATTAGACGCTCTAATCGGGACTTCCGTCTCGAGTTTCAGCGGGTTCTATGTGTCAGCAAGTCTATCCGTGAGGAGCTGTTCGACCGCGCCGTTCTCGACCCAGCAAATATTCACGTGGTTTACAACGGGATTGACACGAGCCGTTTTTCCCTGGCGGCCTCCGGGAGAGTCCCGCCAAACGGTCATCTCTCCCTCCTGTTTGCGGGCACCCTGGTCTGGCACAAAGGCGTGCACACCGCGATAGAGGCAATGCGGGTCCTGGCGGCGAGGGGCGAAACGCAAGGCATCAACTTGACTATCGTGGGATCAGGCCATCCGGACTATGAGCGGCAGCTTCGCGGTCTGGTCAAGAGCTACAACCTGGAAAACCTGGTTGAATTTCGAGGGAGGGCTCAAAGAGACGAGATACCCTCTATTTTCCGCCGCTTTGATGTTCTCGTCTTTCCTTCGATCTGGGAGGAGCCGCTCGCCCGTGTCACCCAGGAGGCGATGGCCAGCGGCATGGTGGTCGTCGGAACCAACACCGGCGGCACGAAAGAGATCTTGGTCGATGGCGACACCGGCCTGACCTTCAAAGTCAACGACCCGGAATGCCTGGCACAGAAGATCCTCCAATTGAAACGAGACCCTGCCCTGTTTGACCGGCTTTCCAGGCAGGGGCAGTCAAAAATTCTCGGGGAATTCGATATCGAGCAGACCGTTGACGGCATGGAATCGCACCTGCGGGCAGTGGCTTCCCTGGCCGAAACTCGACCGGAAGCGGTCTCCTCGCAATTCGCCTGATGGCGCAACAAACAGGGGTCCACTCCCACCTCGGGAGACCGTCCGCTCAAAGCCGCCCGGAAAGCGAAGTCTGCTCGGAGCCTGAACCAGTCTCATGAAATTCCTTTTCCTATCCAATTACTTCCCACCTCATACGCGAGGCGGATACGAGCAGTGGTGTGAGGAAGTAGCGCTGGCGTTGACCGACCGGGGCCACGAAGTCTCCGTGATTACGGCACGCCCGGAAGCCGCCGAGAAGAGGAGATTTCAGGTTTTTCGTGTGCTGGAACCTGAAGTGGTGGGTGGGACCGCCAGCACGGTGGGACGTTTTCTTAAACGAAAGTCCTTGGAGAATGCGAACCTCGACCAAACCAGGAGGGTTATCGACCAGACCCGGCCCGATGCCGCGATGATATGGGGAATGTGGAACATCCCGCGGTCGGTGCCTGCCTTGGTTGAAGCTCTCCTGCCGGACCGCACCGCTTACTACTTTTGTGACTATTGGCCGAGTCTGCCCAATGCTATGGAACAGCAGTTGGAGGCGCCGGCCACACGCAGAATCACCGGTATTCCCAAGCAGCTGCTGGCCAGGCTGATCGTTCCACGGATCAGGAAGGAGCGCCGCCACACGCTCGAGCTCCGCAAACCGATCTTCGTCAGCGAAGCTATTGGCCGTCTGCTCGGCCAGTCGGGCGTTCGGCCCGGAAAAGCAGAAGTCATCTACGGCGGCACACAAGTCGAACAGTTCACGCCGAACAGGTTGCTGCGAGCAAAGGAAGATCCACTCAGGCTCGTCTACCTTGGACGCCTGACAGCTGACAAGGGGGTGCACACCGCGCTTCGAGCCCTTCGTATCCTGTCCGGCTGCCCGGTAAAGGTGTGTCTCGACATTTACGGGGGCGGTGACGAAGTCTACGAGAAAGAGCTGCGAGCGTTCGTCCAGAGTCAGGGGCTCACGACTACCGTCCGCTTCTGCGGTGGCATTTCACGGGCACAAGTCCCAGACATTCTAAGCCGCTACCACGCGCTGGTATTTCCTTCTGAATGGGAGGAGCCGTTTGCGAGAACCGTTCTCGAAGCGATGGCAGCCGGACTGCTCGTCATTGGGACGACGACCGGCGGGACGCCCGAGATCCTGCGCCACCGCGAAACAGGATTGGCGTTTCGCGCGGGCCAAGCCGAGGAGCTGGCGGGGCACCTGGAGTCTGTTGCCCGAGAGCCACAGGACGCGCGGAAGCTGGCAGACGTAGGCCGCAAGATTGTCGTTCAGCAATTCACACTCACCAGGATGGTCGACCATATCGAACAGGCCTTGGGTTCGATGGTGAATCCTTCCTTGGTGCTAACCAAGCAAGATTAACAATTCCAAAAGACCGACGGGTGTTAGGCTTATGAAATCGAGTTGCGTACTGGTGACTGGAGGAGCAGGATTTATCGGCTCGAACCTGGTCAACCGGTTGATCGGCGAGGGCCACAGGGTCACGATACTTGACAACCTTACTCGCTCAGGCTGCGAACAAAATCTCGATTGGCTGCGCAGCGTTCACGGACCTCATTCGTTTCAGCTGATTCGCGGCGACGTTTCGGACTATTCAGTCGTTGTAAAGGCCGCCAAAGGCGCCCAACGCATTTACCATCTGGCGGGACAAGTTGCGGTTACCACCTCGGTTACCGACCCTCGGGCTGACTTCCAAGCCAACGCCCTAGGCACTTTCAACGTCCTGGAGGCCGCGAGGCAGGTGGCTGACAATCCCATCCTCCTCTATGCCAGCACGAACAAGGTGTACGGGGGGATGGAAGGGGTCAGGATCGTGGAGGACCGGCTCCGCTATCAGTACGCGGATCTTCCTTTCGGTGTTTCTGAAGACCAGCCTCTGGATTTCCACTCCCCCTATGGCTGCTCCAAAGGCGCCGGCGACCAGTACACCCGCGATTACGCCCGGATCTATGGCCTCAGGACGGTCGTTGTCCGGCAGAGTTGTATCTACGGCTACCGTCAGTTCGGAATCGAAGACCAGGGATGGGTTGCGTGGTTTGTCATCGCCGCGCTCAAAGGCCTCCCGATTTCGATTTACGGAAACGGGAAGCAGGTTCGGGACGTGCTTTTTATTGACGACCTGCTTGACGGGTATGACGCCGTTGTTCGCAACATTGATCGGGTGGCCGGCCAGGTTTACAACCTGGGAGGGGGGGCGGCGAACACGATCAGTATCTGGACCGAGTTCAGACCCCTCCTGGAGAAACTGGCTGGCCACCGTATTTCGGCATGTTTTGGAGATTGGCGCCCGGGCGACCAGCCGGTCTATGTGAGCGACATCCGCAAGGCTGAGCGCGATCTGGGATGGCGCCCCCGGATTGGCGTCAAAGAAGGAATTGGGAACCTCTTTGCCTGGGCCAGTCACCACCTGCACTTGTTCGATCACCTCGGAGAGCCGGTAGCAGCCGAATAACCGGGAACTTCGACGGCCTTAAGGACCTCAAGGACTCTGACGACATCAGGTAACGAGCCCCGTCCTTGCTGTCGTTGAGGTCCTTGAAGTCCTTCAGGTCCTTTCCCAATCAAAGTCGCAAATATCTCATGTCACGAGTTCAACTGATCTCCTGCCACCCGCCGCAGTTGCTTCCAAACCAGAAGATTGAGGCGGCTCATTTTCGTGTGTGGCAATTCCTGGAACCACTCCTTCGCGCAGGGCATGAAGTGCTTCTGTGTGCGGGCGGCGGCCAGGAGACGGCGACACCGCTGCCAACTGTTGATTCAGCGTTCGGAAAGGCCAGGGTCCAGTATCGCCACATCCCATTCGGAAAGAGAGGATGGATCTCCAGCCTTCAGCGTGCGCATGATCACTTTGGCCCCAAATGCGTAGTTGCGGTGAACTTCTCACACTGCCTGTACGCGACCAAACTGAGAACCACCCGTCCGGTGTGGATGGACATTTACGGCGATATGGTGACCATCCAGCAAGCGTACTGTCACAGGGTCGGCTCAAATCGAGGAATGCCGACCACGCTGGCGTTTCTTCGCCGGGTGCTCAATTACGGGGATATTTTCTCGGTCTGCGGCCAGCCTCAGCGGCACATGTTGGTGGGAGAACTGGCGATGTGCGGGCGTCTGAACCACCGCACTTTCGGCTATGAATTCACGCGAGTGCTCCTCCCGGGCTGTCCTGAACTGCCGCCTCCGCAAGACCGTCAGAGCGTTCGAGCCAGGCTCGGCCTGGGCAAAGATGATTTTGTCGTTCTCTGGTGTGGCGGCTACAACACCTGGACCGACGTGGACACGCTCTTCCGAGCGCTCGAATGGGCGATGGATCGCCATCCCCGCCTGCATTACGTCTCTGTCGGAGCAAGCACGTACGCCTCGCCCGACAGCATGTATGCCCGGTTATTGTCTCGCATCGAGGATTCGGCGCATCGGCATCGTTTCCACATGCTCGGATGGCAACCGTGGCAGGAGATCCCCGATTACTATCGTGAAAGCGATGTGGGATTGAATATCGACGCGATGCACTACGAGACAATCTACGGAACCCGGACCCGGGTCGTTGAGATGATCGCCGCCGGTTTGCCGATCATTACGACAACGGGAACCGAACTGAGCTTTCTCCTCGAGCGACTCGGTGCGGCCAAGACCTTCGAGGTGGCAGACTGGCGACAACTCGGGCATCAACTGGTCGAACTGGCAAGCGACCCCGAGGCAAGAAAGGGGCTGGCCGAAGCCGCACTGCGATCCGCGCAAGAGCAGTTCTCGTTCATGAAGACAACCGAGTGCCTGCAAGCATGGGCACAGTCCCCTTCGCTTTCCCCCGACAGCCCCCGCCGGGCTAAACAGGATCGAGTGGCCTCAGCTCAGAACCGCCTCAGGACGGTAATCAGAGGGCTCATCTGGCAGATAACTGGAACAGACAAATGAGGGAGCAGGCTAGCATGATTCAGGAAACGGCTGCGGGCGTGGCCAACCGGACCAGCCCCATCACAAGCTGGCAAGACTTCAACCGCGTTAGTGACAACGGCCGGCCAACCCTTCTGAACCGGCTCGCCCGGTATCCCGAGGCGGTTCTCGTGACCGGTTGCCAGAGATCCGGCACGACGATGCTGACACAGATCCTGCTGGAAAGCGACGGTCTCACGGACTACCGTTTTGGGAGGGATAGCGAGTTGGATGGCGCCCTTATCCTTTCCGGAATAGTCGACCACAATCCCGCCGGTCGGTACTGCTTTCAGACGACCTATCTCAACGACAGGTATAACGAGTACTTCGAGAACGGCCGCTTCCAGATGATATGGCTCCTGCGAAACCCTGCCTCGGTCGTCCACTCCATGCTTCACAACTGGGGCGGATACAAGCCGGACCGGCTTTTCCTTTCGTGCGGCGCGCAGTCAATCAGGGGCCTTGACCGCTGGCGCTATAAGCTTTTCGGGTTGAAAGGCCTGAGCCTCTTGAGGCGTGCGTGCTGGGGCTACAACGGCAAGACCATGCAGGTCTTTGAACTCTACAAGAGGCTCGGGCCGTCGGTCATGATGATTGTGGACTACGACGAGTTGGTGCTCCACAAGCAGCGGCTTCTCCCCAGGGTGTTTGAGTTTCTCGGTCTGACGTTCAAACCCGAATATCTGCACAAGATCCGTTCCACCAGTCTCGCCAAGAAGCTCAATTTCACGAAGCGCCAGTTAAGGTTGATCGAGAAACTGAGCGGCTCTGTCTATCGCAGAGCGCGCAGGTACAGGACGGTCTGAGTTGGGCTGGGGCAGGCCTGACAGCGTCACGCGCCGCTTTCAGAGCCGGAAGCGTACGGCGCTAAGCGCGTAGCGACCGGATCGCGTGCCCTCCCAAGGAAGTGACCGCGAGCGCATCACCTTCGAGGGTCACTTCCTTGGTCGGGTTGGCGGACCGTCTTGCGGTCCAGGCGACGCTCCCAGCGGTGCCTGCCGCGCTGCAAGGGTACGCGATCCGGTCGTTACGCGCTTCGCGTCTTTCGCTTCCGCAAATAAGTGCGACGAATGACGGATTAATTGAGAAAGGTTACGGCAACAGGTCGTGGTTATAAAGTTTGAAGAGGTTTCAAAACGGTATCGCCTTGGTTTGACACAGACGAGTTTACCGACCCTCATCTCCCAAAAGTTGTGGGGGAGGCGCAGGAACGGCGGCTCCAGCCGTTCCGAAGAGTACCTTTGGGCTTTGAGGAACGTTAGCTTCGAGCTGGACCAGGGGGAATCGCTCGCTTTGGTGGGTTCTAACGGGGCAGGGAAGACCACGATCCTTAAACTTCTCGCCCGGATAACCAGGCCGCACTCGGGACGTGTTTCGACCCACGGAAGGCTTTCCGCCTTAATCGAGCTGGGTGCCGGTTTTCACCCGGAGTTAACTGGAAGAGAAAACGTATATCTGAACGGCGCAATCCTCGGGATGAGCAAGAAAGCAATTGACCGGCAGTTCGATGACATCATCGCGTTCTCTGAGCTGGAACGTTTCGTGGATACTCCCTTGAAAAGATTCTCTTCCGGGATGATTGTTCGCCTGGGTTTCGCGGTTGCGTCCTGCATTCAGCCGGAAATCCTGCTAGTCGACGAAGTCCTGGCCGTGGGTGACGTGGCATTCCGGCAGAAATGCATAAACCGCATTCAACAGTTGCTTTCGACGGGAACGAGCATCGTCTTCGTTTCGCACAACCTGTGGCTCGTCCAGACGGTTTGCCGTTCGGCTTTATACCTTGAGTCCGGGCAAGTCAAACTGCACGGGGAAACAGGCCGAGTCGTTGAAGCCTACGAAGACGATCTGCACAAGAAACGCGCCGCCACCCTCCAGTCGGGGGAAACCGGGGAGAACCAACCGAGCGGGATCTGCGAGATAACCGGCGTAGAAGTGACGCCGGAAGAAGACGACCCTGCCATCGGGCTCCATTCCGATCGGCCTGCGCGAGTTCAGGTTCAGTATGTCAGCTACGAGGACGGCATTCGCGTTGGACTGGTTCTGAGGATCATCCGTTCCGATGGGCTGACCTGCTGTATGGTCAGAACCAAGCTGGATGGGGTCAATCTGACCCTGAAGCGTGGGGAAGGGAGCGTTTCCCTGCTCCTTGAGCCTCTCCAACTGAGAGGGGGCACGTATTTCGTGCAGGCTATTTTGCGGGATGCAGACGATCTCTTCAGCATCTCCACCTCTTCCTCGCCTTTCTTCTCCGTCCTCGGCTCGAAGAACACTTTCTCGGAAATGAACGGGGTCTACGAACCCAACCGCAGCTGGAGCCACGAAGACGAGCGGGCGGCGCAAAGACCTTTGTATGCCGTCGGAAAGACGACCCGGTAACTTGCCGGTTTTAACCCGGTGGCCCTGGCACCCGCTACCTGGGTCCTCCCGAACCTGTCCTGAACCTGTATTGAGGGACGATGCTTTTTAACAGCCTCGAATTCTTCATTTTCCTGGCCGTAGTCCTGCCGCTCTACTACGTTCTGAACCGTCGCGCTCAGAATGCGATGCTCCTCGGGGCGAGCTACTTTTTCTACGGCTACTGGGACTATCGTTTTCTTTCGCTGGTGGCAATTTCTACGCTTATTGATTTCTGGGCGGCGCGGGCTATTGACCGCGAACAACGCCCGCGAATGAGGAAACTCTTTCTCGCCTGCAGCATGACAGCCAACCTCGGGCTGTTGGGGTTCTTCAAGTACTACAACTTCTTCATCGACAGTGCGGCTCGGACTCTGGAGACGTTTGGACTGCAGGCCAACATGCCGGTCCTTTACGTCATCCTGCCCGTCGGCATTTCCTTCTACACGTTCCAGACGATGAGCTACACGATCGACGTTTACCGGCGGCACCTGCCGGCCTCGGACGACTTGTTGGATTTCGCGTTGTACGTCTGCTATTTTCCGCAGCTTGTCGCCGGTCCTATTGAGCGTGCGACCAACCTCCTGCCCGCTATCCAGAGTCGCCGGGTCGTGACCAGCAAAATGGTCGCGACGGGCTGCGTACTGATTCTGGTCGGCTTGTTTAGAAAAGTGGTTATTGCCGACGGGATTGCGTCTCAGATCGACCCGGTATTCGCATCCCCGGGGGCCCACTCGACTCCTGCTCTGCTGAAGGCTCTTTACCTTTTTGCCCTGCAGATTTATTGCGATTTCGCAGGGTATTCGGACATCGCGCGGGGCACCAGTCGACTGATGGGCATCGAGTTGATGGTCAATTTCAACCATCCCTACTTTGCGTCGAACATCTCGGATTTCTGGCGTCGTTGGCACATTTCTCTTTCCACCTGGTTGCGTGACTATCTTTACATTCCGCTGGGCGGCAACCGCAACGGCGAGCTGAAGACCTATCGCAACTTGATGCTGACCATGCTGCTTGGCGGGTTATGGCACGGGGCGGCCTGGTCGTTCGTCGTGTGGGGCGGACTGCACGGGCTCTACCTGGTCGGCTATCGGCTCTTCGGCAGTCTGCGGAAGAAGGTGCGGGTCGCGGGTACAGGCGCCGGCTCCTTCCCGTTCCTGGGCCGGTTAATCGGCATGTTCTTGACGTTTCACCTGGTTCTGCTCACCTGGCTCTTCTTCCGCGCTTCAGGCCTCGGCTCCGCGATTGTTTATCTACAGCAGATATTGTCGTTTCGTGGTATGGAGAACTGGCTGTCAGTCCTCCCGCTGATCGCCGTTCCGTGGCTGCTCGTGTTCCTGATCGACATCCCTCAACACCTCTCCGGCGACCACACGGTGATGTTGTCCTGGCCGAGGCTTGTCCGCCACGGCATATACGCGACTCTGCTGTTTTTGGTCATTCTGGGGTTTGGCACGCATGCGCCTTTCATCTATTTTCAGTTTTGACACCTACAGGGCGATCCGCGGCTCTCTGCTGTGGCTTGCCCTGTTGCTTGCCTTGCTGGTCGCTGGTGAGCTTCTGTTGAGGGCACCGATTGTGGTTTCAGCGCTGCCCAGGCCTGAACCAACGCTCTGGCACGCCCCGTTGATCCAGACCAAGCTCGATTATCTTAGGAAGTTTGAAAAGGACCACGGAATAGACGTTCTCTTCATCGGTAATTCGGCGGTCCAGGCCGGTGTGAATCCCACCGTCTTCGATTCCGAACGCCGGCGACTGGAATCTGCAAAACCGGATTCGTTCAATGCCGCCATCGAGGGGTTGCCGCCTTACGGGGTTCGGCTGTTTCTCGAAATTTACCTCCGGCACAGCAGCCCCCGGGTGATCATCTACGGCATCACTCCTCAGGACATCAACTCGGCCAGCCCCTGGGCCAGAGACGTAACCCAACGGGTTCAACAGTCCATCCTGGCTCTGGCCGAGTCGGAGCGAGGGTTGTTGGGCTGGACCTACGCCCGGCTGCTTCGCCTCTCACATCTCTATCGCTACCGCTACGTGCTCCACCAGCTTCTTCTTCGTGGCGGTGCGATGCGAGGTGACGGATTCGTGTATTTCGATGAGCGGGGGTTCCATCCGATTCGAAAACGCCTGTCCCAGCTCGATCGAGCGGAACGGGTCAGGCTGAGAAACCGCGCCGGGGTTTTGAATTATTCGACCGAGGGGGAGCAACTCGATGAGTTGAAGAAGTTGATGGGACTCTGTTCGGAAAAGGGCATCCGCCTGATTTTAGTGAACATGCCCCTCGCCGACGATTACTACGGGAATTTCGACAACCCCGCGGACTACAAAACCTACCTGGATACGATCTCGGATATCGCGCACGCGTATGGTGTCCCTTTCTGGGACATGGAGCACCTTCCGAGCGAGCAGAATCTGACGGATGAGGATTTCGCCGATCTCAACCACCTGAACCGGTCAGGCGCCGCCAAGTTGTCGAGACTCGTCGGACGTCGATGCTGCCCGTCCAGCGAAGCTCAGCTGGCCGGCCGGTTCAGGAAACAGGCGGTGGGAGATTAAGTTAATCAGTAAGGAGGACTTGATGCTGTCGTCGCAACGGCGCGGGCCTTTTCGAAACCTGGTGATCATGTCGCTGGATTGCGTTCGCCGCGAGGCCCTCGGGTGTTACCCGCAGCAATTCCCGCTGCGCACGCGAATTGGCGCTTCGCCGAGCACGCCTAATATCGACCGTCTCTGTCGGAACGGCGTTCGTTTCGATCAGGCCGTGACCCAGGCTCCCTTCACTCCGGCTGCCCATGCTTCGTTGTTCACGGGACTGACGCCGCCCCGCCATGGCATCAGGAGGTTCCTCGGATCGAGGCTTACCCACGAGGCGAATACGCTGGCCGAGGTTCTGACCTCACACGGCTGGAGTTGCGGCGCGGTTGTTGGCGCCGATGCGTTGAGTCGCGA
>RPQK01000010.1 GCA_003819755.1 Acidobacteriota bacterium
TCGTGCCCAGGAAGTGACCGTCGAAGTTGCAGGCACCCGCTGGGAGCGCAGGCGTCTCGCCTCGCACTGGGGCAAGCGGCGTCCCGCCCCGTTTCGAGCCGTTTGCACACTCGCTGTTGCCACCGGCTCGAACGGGGCGGGACGCCCCTTGCCCCAGTGCAGGCGAGACGCCTGCGCTCCCAGCGGGTGCCTGCACCTTCGACGGTCACTTCCTGGGCCCGATTGGCGGACCGTCCTGCGGTCCAGCCCATGCTGAAAGCTAGTATGTTTTCTTACCACGCCTACGGGCTGGGAATCCTCTCAGAGCTGGCGTTGCCGGAGCTGCTGGTGGGCCAAGGTCCTGCGGATGTCGAGATCTGCCTGGCCTCCATCGATCAGGTCCCGCAGGAAGCACTGCTCAACCGACCTTTTCTCCGGGTCACGCGGGATGAGGCCATCCTTTCGCTGCCAGTCGCAGGGACGTTCATAATCCGTGGCGGGCGCCAGATCCAGGTCATACCGGAGAACGGGGCCGACGAACGCTTGCTTCGACGGTACCTTTGCGGCACGGTGATGGGGATACTGCTCCATCAGAGAGGCCTCCTGATCCTGCACGCGAGCGTCATCTCGGTCGACGGACAGGCCAGCGCATTCCTCGGAGCGCAGGGTTCCGGCAAATCCTCGATCGCCACGATACTCCACGCTCGTGGTCACGGCTTCCTTTGCGACGACGTGGGGCCGTTAAAGATCGGCGCAGACGCTGCCCTGGTTTACCCCTCTTTCCCCCAGGTAAAGATTAGCCTGGAAGCGGCTGGTGCCGCGGGCGTCTCACGGCAGGCGCTGGCCGAATTGGATCGTTTCGAAGACAAACTCGGTTACCGGCTGTCGCACAACATTGTCCCGGAGCCAAAGACGCTGCGCGAGATCTTCGTCATCTCGCCCTTCGGAGAACCGGGCGTCGGGCCTCTGAAACAGCAGGAGGCGGTGCTGGAACTGGTAAGGCACACCTTCCCGACCCGCCTGGGCCAACCGGGAGACCGCAAACATCTGCTCTCGTGCATCCAACTGGCCCGCCAGATCCCGCTTTTCAGGCTTCCGCGAGCGCGCGTCGTCGCCGAACTGCCGGAATTCGCCCGCCGGCTGGAGGGAATAGTGCGAAATCTAAGAAAGGCGCCCGCCGCCCCATCCTGGAGCGTTCCAACCATTGTTTTCCAGGCTTAGGCAAACCACTCGCGATCTGCCGTATCTTTGGCGCGCTTCCAAGCTCATCTGGGAGGCAGCTCGCCACCTGACCATCGTCTGGGCTGTGCTTTTGCTTCTGCAAGGTCTTCTGCCTGTCGTCAATGTCTACTTGACGAAGTGGCTGGTCGACGGCCTTGCCGGTACTTTGGGGACAGGCTTCTCATGGGCTAACGCCCGCCCGCTGATGATTCTGGCCGGCGCCATGGCAGCAGTGCTCTTGCTGAGTGAGCTGGTGCAAGGGGCGTCGGAATGGGTGCGCACGGCGCAATCCGAGGTCATCGCCGACCATGTCTCGCGCCTGATCCATGCCAAATCCGCGAGCGTCGACCTCGCCTTTTACGATTCGCCGGATTACTACGATCACCTTCACCGGGCTCGCAGTGAGGCCGGGAATCGCTGCCCTGCCTTGCTCGAGAACCTGGGAAGTCTGGCGCAGAACAGCGTGACCCTGGTGGCGATGGGTGTGGTACTGATCCCCTATGGCGTATGGCTCCCCGTAGCTCTCCTGGTGGCGACCCTCCCAGCACTGGTCATCGTCATTCGCAATAACCACCGGTACCATCGCTGGTGGGAAAACACGGCCAGGGACAGGCGATGGACGCAATACCACGACCTGTTGCTGACGAGTAACTCGGTCGCCGCGGAATTGCGGCTTTTTCGCCTGGGAGAATTCTTCAGCAACGCTTACCAGGCCTTGCGCTCCAGGTTGAGAGCGGAGCGGCTGCAGCTGATCAAGAGGCAAAGCTTGTCACGCCTGGCCGCCGGCGCGTTTGCACTCGTTGTCTCGGCTTTGGCGATGATCTGGATGATCTCTCGTGTTCTCCTGGGTGCCTTTACCCTCGGCGACCTCGCATTGGCCTACCAGGCCTATACCCGGGGTCAGGGATTGCTACGCACCCTGCTTGGCAACCTCGGGCAGATCTACGCGAATAGCCTTTTCCTTCGCAGTCTTTACCAGTTCCTCGACTTGAGGACGTCCGTATCGGACGCCGAGCAACCAATCACCGTGCCGGATCGACTGCAGACGGGCTTCAGGTTTGAACAGGTGACATTCAGCTACCCGAACAGCGAGCGAACGGTTATTCGTGACTTCGATCTCTTCCTGCCTGCCGGTCGAGTTGTGGCACTGGTCGGCCCCAACGGCGCCGGCAAGAGTACCCTGATCAAGCTCCTCTGCAGGTTTTACGACCCGGATGCAGGTCGGATCACGCTGGATGGAGTTGACCTGCGAAGAATGCCGCTCGAAGAGCTCCGGCGTCGAATCACAGTCATGTTCCAGCTGCCGGTCCCGTATTTTGCCACGGCTGCGCAGAACATCGCGTTCGGTGATCTGAACACCGACTGCTCCCCGGCTTCCGTGGAAGCGGCTGCAAGGTGCGCCGGGGCACACGACCTGATCAGCGCTCTCCCGAGAGGTTATGAAACGATGCTCGGACGGCTGTTTCCGGGAGGAACCGAGCTTAGCGTGGGCGAATGGCAGCGCCTGGCCTTAGCCCGGGCCTATTTCCGCAGAGCGGAGATCGTGATCCTCGATGAACCGACCTCTTCGATGGACCCTTGGGCGGAAGCGGACTGGATGACCCGGTTCAGGGATCTCGCGAAAGGCTGCACTTCCCTGATCATTACGCACCGCTTTACAACCGCCAAGCATGCGGACTTGATTTATGTAATAGAAGGGGGCCGGATTGTTGAGTCCGGCAACCACCGCAGCTTGCTTGAGCAAGACGGCCTCTATGCGCGTTCCTGGGGTCAGCAGGTCCGCGCCGCAGATACAGTACTAACATGATTCCAGTACACGCGAGACATGGCAACCCGGAGCTGGAGTTGATGCTGTGTTGTGCCCGGACCGTCCTGGCCGACGACGTCGCCGCCCGAAGGGATGCTCTTCTCAAGCACGAGCTGGACTGGGCCAGGTTTCGCCACCTCGTGTCCGTCCACAGGGTCACGCCGTTGATCCAGCGCAATCTGAGTGGCGCGCCCCCGGGCCTGGTTCCCCCGGACGTTGCCCGGCAGCTCCGCGATGATTATGCCGAAATAGTGCGGAACAACCTTTTCCTCGCCGCCGGACTGCTAAGAATTCTGGGACTTTTCGCTGCATCGGGGATCGAGGCGATACCTTACAAGGGCCCGGTTCTCGCCGAATCATTATATGGCAGCCTGTTGCTCCGCCAGTTCGGTGATCTCGACGTTCTAGTAAGGAGACGGGAAATTCACAGAGCCAAGGAACTACTGCTCAGGAATGGATTCAGGGTGGAATGGCCGGAGCAGCCGTTGACGCCGGCACAGGAGCAAGCGCACATCGAGGGCAAGTACAACTACAAGATGGTGCGGGGGGATGGAAAGCTTCCGCTCGAATTACATTGGGGCGTTTCTCCCAAGTACGTCTCCTTTCCACCGGATCCCTACTGGCTTTGGCGGAATCTGACCGACCTTCGCATTGCTGGTCATCCCGTCTGTTCCTTCACCTGGGAGCGCTGGCTGCTGGTCCTCTGCGTGCATGGGGCAAATCACTGTTGGAATCGGCTCGGTTGGCTTTGCGACGTGGCGGAGTTGCTCCGTCGCTTTCCCGACCTGGACTGGAAGAGGGTTGACCAGAGAGCGAGGCAATTTGGCATCCGGAGAATACTGGACCTCGGACTGCTGCTCGCACACGATCTTCTGGATGCTCCCGTGCCGGCCGATCTCCACGCAAGGGCGATCGGGGATCAAACGGCCCGTTCCTTGGCTGACGAGGTTGTCCACAGGTGCGCGAACACCAGGCGTTACGTTCCGGCGGTAATGGAAGTGCCCCGCTTCCACCTGAGGGCCCGGGAGCGTCTCAGGGACCGGCGACTGTACTGCCGGGCAGCCGTCGAACCATCCGTTCACGACTATGGGGTTTTCTCGCTGCCGGGCCCCCTTTCTTTCCTCTATTACCTGTTGCGGCCCTTCCGGCTTTTTCGCGAGTACAGCCTGAATCCACTCTGGTGCGGTTTCAAGCGCCGGCTGGGCAAGCAGAGGGTGTAGACGCCGGGCGGGGGAGAGTGGGTCAGTTTGGACCTCCCTGGGAGTGCAGGCGAGACGCCCCCCTGCCATTTACTTTTCTGAAGCGCCACGGCACCAGACCATATGGAGTGCGGCGGCAGAGGGAGGCCGAGGCTTTATCAGGCCTCGAGGCGACGCCGCTTTCCCCTATGCAAGATCGAGCCAGACGGCCTCAGTATTGGATCGGCTCGATCTTGCACAGGGGAAAGCGGCGTCGCCTCGAGGCCTGATAAAGCCTCGGCCTCCCTCTGCCGCCGCACTCCATATGGCTGGGTGCCTTGAGCCGCGATCGCCCGTCATTTTCATGCGTCACTGGGTGCGCCGCTACGGCGCGTGGCGGACTGTATTGAAACCCCGCGTGTGTACGCGCCCAAACCAACGATAACCGTACACACGGGGGGTTTCGATACAGCGCCAAAAACGCGCCACTCAACCGCCGCGGCTGGTTGCACCGAATTCGCGCTCGGCACCGGCCAAAAAAGTAAATGGCCTTGGGCGAGACGCCTCCCAGGGAGGTCCCGAATCGCGCGCCTTTGATTTCAGCGTCAGGGCGCGTTCATCCCGTCCACTGTCAGGCCCGAGGGCGCTGACGGGGCGCTTGGGCCCGTGGTCGAACCGCTGACTGTGAACGTCCCCTTGACCGTGTTCCATCGGTCGTTTCCGGTGAAGGCGAGGACGAAGTTTTTACCGTCGGGGCTAAGCCACTTGTTGGAGAAATTCCAGAAGAAGCAGGCCTTGGTCGACCCGGCCCAGGGTGTCTGATAGAGAACCGTGGTCCAGGGTCCCCACGGTTCCGGAGCGTCGAAGATCCCGATATTTCCTCCATACGGGACGCTTTGCGTATGTTCGGTCGTCAGGAGGTACCGTTTTAACCCCGGGTTGTAACTCACGCTCATGGTCCAGCCTATTCCGTTATTCAAGTCTTGAAAAACGGGGACCTTGCTGCTCACGGTCGTGGACCAGCGGGGGTTGCCGCTGGAATCCAGGCCGGTGAAGAATTCGTAAGCCGACTGGGTCATCAGCTGCCCTTTGGGAACCCTGGCCAGATAGACTTTTCCCGGCTTCTGGATGGTCAGACTGGCCGTGTTCGACGGGTGGATGAAGTAGTGGTACACATAAGTGTCTCTTGCGCCGGCATAGTCTTTTCCGAAATTAAGTATCGTCGGGATCACTAAACCCTGGGCCTTCGTGAACTTCCAGGAAGCCTGGGTCCAGTGAGCTCCGTGGTCCGTCGATCTTGCCAGGACGCATTCAGTGTAGTTGGTTGAGTTTGAGCCGGGAGAAACCCACTTATAAAGCACCCCGCCAACCGATATGATTCCGTAGGACTTGCCTGAGAACTGTGCCGGATACTCCGCGCTCTTCCCTCCCCACCTGTTAACGCCTTTGTAGGCATCCGCGGTTCCTTCCACCCGTGCCAAGCCAAGGCTGACCCTGCCGTCGGTGTTCGTTCCCCCGAACCCTCCGCCGTCCCCAAAAGACGTGTACTGGTGCCCGTCGTCGGACCAGGTGATCGCCCAGTTGTCACTTCCCGGCGCGTAGTATTTCAGGGAGGCCCACTGAAACGTCACTCCGGTGATGACTTTGCTTGCCGGATACGGTGCGGTTGCCGCCTCGGTGACGGAGGCGCAGCCGAGGCAGAGAACCGCCACACACAAAACCAATAGCGTTATCCTTCGGGTCCTTACATTCATTATCGTTCTCATTATTCCCTCCACAATCCGTTACTCCTCATTGTGGTACTTCGAGAAATATTATCATCTGCCGGCGGCGGGGCTCAGCATCGCGGTCGGCAATGCGAATCCCGCCCGACGGCTTGGTAACACACGGCCATTGACAGGGTCAAGCAGCACGAGTGGCCCCGAAGGACCACCCGGGCTGCCGGACGTTTGGCTGTCTATTTCTGGACTCCCTGCCCCTCGAGGGCGGACAGGTAGCGCAGTTGACCGTCGGCAAACATCACGAAACTGACCAGCGGACGATCGCTGACGATCTTCATGTGACCGCCGACCTGTTGAAATTCGGGACCAAACAACCGAGGATCATCGAGCAAGCCTACCATCCTCTGTCCTGGGGCCACTTCGACCGTCTTCTCCCCCGTCATCTTGCCGGCGGGGTCGAAGATCTGGACCTTGGCCGATGCCGGGCCCGAGCCCGCGTTCATCAAGGCCAGTCCGGTGAAAACGTGATGGATGGGCGATTGTGCAACGTGAAGGTACAGTGTCTCTTCCCGGGGCTGATCCAACATGGGGAGAGTCGACTTGGCTTTGCCTTGGTTCACGGTAAAGGTCACCGTGCCGAGTAGCCCAATCCCCTCCTCGGCTCCGGCGTCACTCGCCTCGAGAACGACGTAGCCGGTGAGGAAGGGGGCGTCAGCCGGAATAGTCGCCCGGCCGAGGATGTCGGACAGCCAAGGCGCCGAAAGGCCCCGAGCCGGAACCGCGAGCTGCCTGGTGGCTATCAGGCTCCCTTGGTCATTGTAGAACTTCAGAGTTGTTTGAATTGCCTGCGCTTCGGTATTGATCAAACGCAGCTGGGTATCCTCACCCTGGTTGCCCAGGACAAAGTGGGGCACCCAGAGCTTACGAGACTTCGCCTCTCCCCGGCCTGCTGAGGACGAGAAGGTGTCACTATCCGAGATCAGCTGGAATCCGTTAACCGGAATATCCGCGCTCAACTCCAAATAGTGTTCTCCACTGATCGAAGCATCCCCGAGCAGTTCAGGCAAGGCCACCAGTCGAGATGCGCCGGGGGCCAACTGTAAATCAGCCGTCCTGACGCTCGCTCCAACCGAATTGACGAGATTGACGGAGACACTGGCAGGCACCTCTGAATCCGGGTTTGTCAAGAAGAGAAGGGTCTTCTCGCCGGTGTCGTTCTTGGCAGCCGGGAAATAGAGCCGTGTGGAAGCCTCGAGGGTTCCTCCGACCCCGTCCAGGCGGTCGGGCTGGCCATCGCCAACCAGGAAGAATCCTCTCAGGTTCTCGTTCTCTCCCTGTGCTTTCAGCGATACAGCACCCGCCTGACCAGTTGTCAGACTGCCTGCGAGGAAGGCCTCCTGCACCTGGGCGCCAAGGACCGAAGTGTTGACAACCTGCTGAATTCCATTCCCGTCTACGGTCGAGATTGCGACCGTGTTCGCAGCCACGGAAGGATTCAGAAGAGCCACTCCCACGAACGAGTTGTCCAGAGAAGCGGAATAGGTTGTTGACAGTGTCGCCGGCGAAACCAGAGAGCTGTTGGTCGTCACCTTTATGACCACATCGTCCCTGGCCGAACCTCCGCGGTTATCCTTGACCCAAAGCCTGAACTTCAAAGTACTATCCGACGTCACCTTTGGAGCCACGAACGACATCGTCGGCGAAATTGCGTTGTTCAGCACCACGGTCGTGCCGATAACCTGATGCCAGGCAAATGTAATCGGATCGCCATTGGGGTCGCTTCCCGAGCCATAACAGGTGACCGCGCTGCCGGACAACACGTAACGGTCGGGACCGGCGTTCACGATCGGATTGGAGTTGGTCCCACTGGTCGGCGGTGTGACGGTCACTTTGACATCGTCCGTACCGGTTCCGCCCTTGCCGTCACGAACAGTCAGCCTGAAACTCAGGGTGGTATTCGCTGTGACGGTCGGGGACGTAAAACTTGCGGTAGCGGTGTTGGCTCCCGATAGAGTGACGCTCGCTCCGCTTGTCTGCGTCCAGGCGAAAGTAAGCGGGTCGCCATTTGCGTCGGTCCCCGATCCTCTCAGGTTGACACTGACGCCTGATGCAACGCTCAGGTCAGGGCCGGCATTGGCAACCGGAGCGCTATTGGTGGTCGAGCTCTGCACGACCGCCTGAACTACGTTGGATTTGGGACTTTCCAGGTTGCTGGTATTAACGGCAGTCACTGCATAGTAATAAGTGGCCCCGGAAGAGCAGGTGGTATCGGAGAATGAGGTCGCTGCGGCCAAAGTGGTATTAATGCGTATGTAACTGGTTCCTGGTGTTTGCGTCCGGTAGACCCAGTACCCCGCGATATCCGACTCAGGGTTTGGGCTCCAGGACAGCGAAACGGTTGCGGCAAGTAATTCACCGGAAATCAACAAAAGCAGGAGAGGAAGAAATCGTAAGAACGGGAAAAACGGCTTGGTTTTTGACACTCCTGATACCTCCTTAAATCAAAGCAAATTCAGGCGTGTTTTTAAGTTGGAGGCAGGAAGCGTGTCTGTGACATCAATCACCTGGACAGAAACGAGACAAGATGCCAAAACCGTGGCGATCCGCTCACCGAGCCGCAAGAGCAGGGTTTTCAGGGTGTTAAAAAAAAGCCTTTATTTCGTGCCCGGGACCGGGATTTCATTTGGAGTGCGGGGGCTGGATCTCAGCGGCGGTCGAGTGACTAGCCGTGTTGTGGCGAGTTGTATCGAGACCCTCTGGAGCGCAGCGGTTGCGTCGGCCCCTATTGTGGCCGGACTCTCCCGAGTCCGGCAGCCGGACCACCAGGTCCGGCGGGAACACGCGAGCTGCAACCATTGATTTGGCCGGGCTGACAGCCCGTCTGCCGGACTCGGGAGAGTCCGGCCACAATACCTCAAGCGGCGGTGGCGAGTCGCATTCTTCTCATATACTGCCGCAAACCTCAAAAGTGTTGCTGAGATGAGCCAAACTGTTTTCGCTACAATTGCGGAAACTCTTAGAGCATCACCCTGTTCCGGTGCCTGTACGCCGCCCCAGCGTTCCTTCAGTTTTCCTGCGGGCTCTGTCGGTTGGCCCGGCGTGTTTAGGGGAATTCGAAGCACTACGTTCGGGCACCAATGACGATATCTCTGTGGGTCAAATCGTTTTCAGCGCTGACAGGAACGGGCATCAAGCCTTCGTCTCCTGGTTTGGCGCGCCTGAAGCTGCTCCTGCTCGGAGTCGTCCTTGCAGCAGCAATCGGCGAACGTGCCCTTCATCTGGACGCGTTTCCCCTGTGGGTCGACGAGGCCGAGTCTTGCATTAACGCCTTGACAATACTCGATCATGGCTACCCGACCGACAGCTACATGGGCCTGCCTATTTACGAAAACACTCTGGTACAACCATGGCCCGAAAGCGAGGAGTACGAGTTTCGGGATATCAGCTACTCCGCCAAGGGCATGGCGGTCTACCACGGTTGGCTCCCCCTCTACTCCATCGCCGGAGCCTTCTGGCTGGGCGGCATCAAACCAGACCACCCGACCGAGACATTGCAGGTTCGACATTCAGGCGCTGAGATGTTGTTCAGAACGCGGGTTGGTCGTTCTCCCGCACTGGTGTTCAGCCTTCTCTTCCTCCTTGCCCTCTTTTTTGGAGCAAGGAGGATCTTTAATGAGACGGCAGGTTGGGTTGCCCTGCTCCTCGGCGGGTTTTCGCATTTGTATGTTTGGTACGGCGGCCAGGCCCGCTATTACTCTGCAACCCTGGCTCTGAACGCCCTCTGCCTGCTGCTCGCCTGGCTGATGCTGACCGAAGGAAAGTGGCGTCACTTTGTGACCGGGGGACTGGTGTTCGTCCTCCTGTTCCATACCCATATGCTCTCCTTCCTTGCGGGCGCGATCATGGTCCTCGGGACTGTTCCCTTTCTCTGGCGCCACGTGCAGGCTCTACTCAAGATCGGTGTCTTTGGCGCGCTGATTCTCGCAGGGACGGTTCCGTGGGCCCTTTGGACTGGTTTCCTGGACCATGCCACCGGGATCCCGATGGCATGGTCGATCCTGGAATTTCCCGCAGGCATCCTGGACCCAATCCTCCGTCGGCACAACCTCACCTTCCCGCTCCTTTGCGGCGCGTTATGGCTGCCTCTCAGCGTCTGGCTCAAGAGCAGGTTTCCCGACCGGTTCCCTCCTTCCCTTTCTCGGTGGAGGGCCGCGATAGTCTTCCTGGTTGCCTGGATGGTGGTCAACTTCCTGGCCTTCACGTTTCTGGTCCCCGCTGCCAGTTACTTCTACTTCAGACTGGTCTTAGGGCTGGTCGCACCCGGGATTCTCTGTTCGGCTGGCGGGATTTCCGCCCTTGCCAGGCTGTTGTGGCCGCGACGCACTGTTCTGGTCAGCTTTGCTCTTGTTGTTGTTTTCTTTGCATCCTGGGCACATCTGCCATTCAGGCCCTGGGACCCGTGCCCACGATCTACGTTTCAGGCGCCGGTCTTAGAAATGGTGGAACAGCTACGCGGGAAGACCTTCCGGCCGGGCACCCGAATCTACTCCACCCCAAACGAGCATCTCACCCTGACCTTTTACAGCGGGTTACCGATACAGAGCGTCGCCCCTGTCCGCAAATCATTCCTGGACAATCACCCGGAAGAAGTCGTTATCCTCGAATGTTTCCCGCGCTACGGCCGGCCGCCGCTGTCACCTGATGAGGTTTTTAAGGCCGCCAAAGACTTTGGCCACCAGATCAACCGCCAGGAGGCAAGGCGCATCAGCAACAAGCTGCGTCACTGGATGACAGCCGCACACGCCGAAGAGCGGGGCGCCCGGGTTTACCCGGCCTCTCCCGGACACGACCCGCTTTTCCAGCGGCTGTCGGCGATCCAGGCTAGCCTCGAACAGGAATACCTGAAAGAACAATACTCGGAGCCCACCGCCCACGCTCTGTGGCGGGGTTACCCGATGGAGGACCTCTCCAGCTTCTGGCTGCTCTTCTTCTACCGATTCGTCGACCCTGAGAAGAGGATTGGGCCCCATCTCAACTACGCCGGCCGAATAAAGGGGTCCCATGCCTCGGTTTTGAACTCCAAATGGGTGATTTACGAAAGCCCTCGACTGTCGACGTCACTGTGCGTCGCACAAAAGTGTCCCGAAGAGAATCCGGCCGGTCGGCACGCGGCGCTATCTGAACACCAAACAAGCCCTGGCGGAGGCTACCAATGAGCAAACGCGTAGAGTAGTTGATCGCGGCTGCTATTGTCGTCGTAACCGCCGGCAATTGACACGGTTCTTGGCTCGGAAGGCTCGGATAAGGTGAGCCATCCCGACAAAGATTTGTCCAAGACGGACAAGAAAACGTCCCAAAACGTCAAGCAAACGACGAGACAGTCAAGAATCAGCTCTATAACCTAGACACAACATCCGTCGCGAAACCTCGCGTGTAAGGACTCCCTGAATTCTGAGCATCAGCGAGAAGCAAGTATTGAGAGTCGCCGTAACCGAGGGAGCGAAGCTTTACCCAAGTTCCTATGAAAGAGACGTTGTCACAGGCGTTGCCGGAAAAATTCGTCAGGGGCATCAAGGAAGCCATGATCGAGGAATGGGGCACGTCGCTGATCAGCCGGCTGCAAACGTCGCGGAGGACCGAGTATGCATTGCTCACCGTGATTATCTTTCTCGCCGCGATACTGCGCCTGTTCCGGCTCGGACATTGGAGTTTCTGGTGGGATGAGATGTTCACCTTGCGGGATGTCGAGATCCTGTTGCAGGAGATTCCCAAAGTAAGCACCATCCTGACTTACCTTGCTCTTCAGTATTTCGGGTTGAGTGAATGGAGCGCACGCCTGGCCCCGGCCCTGATCGGGATTGTAACAATAGCGGTGCTGCACGTGCTTGTCAGGAGAACCTTCGACCCGGTTGTCGCGTTAATCGCATCCCTTCTCCTCGCCATCTCCCCCTGGCACCTGTACTGGTCGCAGAACGCGCGGTTTTATTCGACTCTCCTGCTCTTCTATTCGATCGCTTTGTTCACGTTCTACCTCGCGCACGTTAACCGCCGGCTCTCCTATTTCGCCGTGAGCTTGCTTTTTATCCTGCTTGCCGGCAAGGAGAGACTAACCGCTCTTTTCGTGGTACCGGTCATCCTCGGATACGTTGTCCTGTTCTATCTCTTGCCGTTGCTCCCGTACCAGAGGATCCGGGTCAGAGCCCGATACTTGATTCCGGCCATGGCTATCCTGTCGCTCGTGGCCCTCTATTTACTCACGCGGTATTGGAGCTCGGTTCCGTTCCTGTCAAAGGTCAATCACGGCTGGGTAAACAGCAACCCCTTCTGGATACTGTCAGGGACTGTTTACTACATGGGGCTGCCCGTCTTTTGCATGGGGCTGGTGGGCCTGGCCTTTTTGCTGCTGAAGGACCGCAGAGCCGGACTGTATTTTGGTCTTGCTGCTCTGCTCCCGGTCGTCTCTGTAGCCCTGCTGTCGCTGCTGATGTACACCGCTAACCGCTACGTCTTTGTGGCGCTGACGGCCTGGATCGTTCTGGCCGCGCTGGCGGCCAAGGAACTTCTGACCAACAGTCGCGACGGCTCCCGGCTTCTTGCTTTCGGCATGTTGCTCGTTTTGATTCTGACGCCACTCTCTGACGATTTCCTTTATTACTTTTATCAAAACGGCAACCGTGACAACTGGAGAGCGGCGCTCGAAAAAATCCGGAACGATAAGAAAGCGGATGACTTGGTGATTACGCCCAACCCTTCGCTGGCCGGATATTACCTGAACGAGCCGACGATCGCGATGGGCGCCACGAACCTGGCGGAGGTCAGGAGCGCGGGGCGGAGAATCTGGTTCGTGGAGGATTTCACCACGCAGGAAAAGTGGCCGGAAATCCACGCTTGGATGCGGGGGAATGCCAACCTGGTTGCCGTTTTCGACGTTGCCGTCCAGGCGCGCAACTTTACGATGCGCGTCTACCTGCACGAAGCTCCGGAAAAAGCTGCATCCCCGGTCAGACACCAGGTACAACGAACCGGAGATGGGCTGTACCAGCCGTGAGGTGGCCGGAAAAGGACTCTGATTTATGAATCTCAAAGCAGAATCCATTCAGCGTTTTAGTTTATTCGGAAGCCGCGTCAGCAGGGACGCACGAAGGCTGACGAGCATCATCGCGGCCGCTGTAGCGCTGACGAACCTGCCGATGCTCGCCCAAGTGGACGAGCCGCTCACCCTTCCTCCAAGGGAGTTCAGGCCCGCGGACCAGCTCTACTCCAGCCAGCGGCAACTCACGTTCCTCCGGCTGCCCGGCACCGCACCTGATTACATCTTGGGCCCTGGCGACCTCATCAAGATTCAAGTCGTGGATTTCCAGGTTGGCGACCAAACGTTGAGGATAAGCGCCTCCGGACAGGTGAGTTTGCCTTACCTCGGCTTGATTGACGCAGCAAATGTGACCGCCGAGGAACTGGAAAACAGGATCGCTGAGTCACTGATGGAAAAGAAGCTGTTGAAGGAGCCGGAGGTGCTCGTCTTCGTTCAGGAATACATGTCCAAGCCCATTTACATCCTGGGCGAAGTGGACCGGGCGGGACAGTACACGATGACGCAGCAACTCTACCTGATGGATGCAATCCTGCTTGCGGGAGGACTTGACCTGACCGCGGCCGACCGCGCCTTTCTTCATCGTCGACAGCTCAGCGCGCTCCCCCTTTCCGAACCACAACTAGCTGGCAGTCCATCGCTTCAGAAACCCGATGACGTGGAGGTGATCGAGGTGAATTTGCGGCCCCTTAAGGAGGGCGGAATGGTCACCCCCAATCCATTGATGCGCACCGGTGACGTGCTTTTTATCCCTGAAGAGAGGGTGGATATTTTCTACATCATCGGCGACGTGAATAGCGCCGGAATGTTTCAGATACCGGTGGGAGAACACCTGCTCGCCAGCCGGGGGATAGCCATGGCCGGCGGCCCGACCCAGACAGCGAAGATGAGCCAGGGCATCCTGGTCCGGTACAACTCGAAAGGGGATCGCGAAGAACACCCAGTGGATTTCGCGGCCATCCTCGAGGGGAGACAACCCGACCTTGAAATTCGTCCAGACGACATCATTTTCATTCCGGGAAGCCGTGTCAAGACGTTGGGTTACGGAATGCTGAATATCGTTCCTCGGCTTGCTACGAGGACGGTCGTGTTTTGACCGGTGTGGAAAGTCGACTAGGAGGTATCATGCCAGGAATAGTTGTCCTGTTCCTGTTTTTGCTTGTTTGCAGCACGGATGTCCTTTTTTGCCAAGCGCCGGGTGGCGCCGCACCCGCGGCTGACAAAGGTACGAGTACCGCATCCTCTCCTGATGCCGGTGCGGTCAAGCCTCCTGCCAGCCTGGATTACCGCCTGGGCCCGGGGGATCAACTTCAGATAACGCTGCATGGATTCGACGATCCAATTCACGTGGTCAGGGTCAGCAATTCCGGCAAGATTCATTTGCCTTTCCTCCGGATCTTCCCGGTGTCTGGTCTGACGCCGCATGAGCTGGAAGTCGAAATCGCCAACCGGCTCAAGCAGCAGAGACTGATCAAGAACCCGCAGGTACAGGTCACAGTAACCGAGTTTAGAGCGCAGCCGGTCTACATCCTCGGCGAAGTGGGATTGCCGGGTCAGTATGTCCTGACCGAGACAAGGTACCTGCTCGATCTCATCACTATGGCCGGCGGGGTGAGCTTTCGGTCTCGCAAGGAGGCATTCCTCTACCGTCGCAACCCAAATCCAACTATGCCCGCAAAACCAGGTGAGAAGGACGCGCCCGCCGACCCCGGAGCGCTCTACACCGTGACCAAGGTGGATCTGTCGGGCCTGATAGACGGGAAGGAACCGAACCTCAATATCCCGCTCCAGGGCGGGGATCTTCTCTATGTTCCCCAGCGAGTGACCGGCACTTTCTATGTCGTCGGGGAAGTCCTAAAGACGGGGCCGCTTGAAGTGCCTGAAGGCGGCCCCCTCCTGGTGACACGCGCCATATCAATGGCCGGGGGTCCGACCAAGACGGCCAAGATGAGCAAAGGAATGCTGGTCCGTTACGACGAGAGCGGCATTCGCGAAGAACGACCGGTCGATTTTGTGGCCATCTTCAAGGGGAAACAACCGGACTTCGAGGTCCGGGCCAATGACGTGATCTTCATTCCCGGCAGCAAGTTCAAAACGGTTGGCTACGGAATACTGGGGGCCCTGCCGCAGATGGTCGGCCGCGCGGCCTATTCAAGCGGCGGTGGAGGAGAAGGCTCGGGGCGAGGAGGGTCGCGGGAATAGGGAGGTTGGTCAGCTCAAGCCGGGCTGCACCATCCGAGTTCCGCAGGGATGAAGCAACCGCGGATCACGCGGATCATCGCGGATAACGCGGATGTTGGATCTATCCGCGTTATCCGCGATGATCCGCGTGATCCGCGGTTACCAGTTCAAGGAGAAGACATGAAGATTCTGGTCACCGGAGGAGCCGGGTTCATCGGCTCTCACATCGTTGATGCGTTTCAAGCGGCCGGCCACCGCGTAGTGGTGGTGGACGACCTTTCGACAGGCTTCCAGGAGAATATCCCGTCCAACGCGAAGTTTTACCGCCTGGACATACGAGACCCACAGCTAAGTGATGTTTTTCAAATGGAATCACCGGATATTGTCTGTCACCAGGCTGCGCGCGCGAATGTCCGCGAATCGATGCAGGAACCCCTTCTTTACGCTTCGGTGAACATTCTTGGTTCCCTGAACCTCCTCGAGTGCTGCCGCCGCCATGGCACCCAGAAAATCATCTACGCGTCCACGGGGGGAGCGGTCTACGGAGAACCACAGACCGTGCCGGTGACCGAGGAGCATCCGGTCAACCCGCTGGACCCTTATGGGGCCAGCAAGCACGTGGTCGAACACTACCTCTATCTGTATCGAGCCAATTTCGGCCTCGGTTACACCGTGCTGCGCTACCCGAATGTTTACGGACCTCGACAGAATCCCTATGGAGAAGCGGGCGTGGTGGCGATCTTCGCAAACCAGATGCTGAAAGGTGACCAGGTGACCATCAATGGCACCGGAGATCAGGAGCGCGATTTTGTCTACATCGCCGATGTCGTTCGGGCCAACATCCTGGCGCTTGAGAGGGGCGACGGGGAAATCTGCAACATCGGGAGCGGAATCGGTCATTCGGTCAACCAGGTCTTTGCGGTCCTGGCAGGGTTGAGCGAGTATCAGACGCCGCCTCAGCACGGAGAAGCCAAACCGGGCGAAGTTTCCCGTATTTATCTGGACGCGACAAAAGCAGCCAGACAGCTCGGCTGGAAAACGGAAGTCAGTTTCGAAGAAGGACTCCGAATGACCCTGGATTATTTCCGAAACTCGACTCGCGATTGGAGCCGCCCTGTCGGAAACCTGGTTGGGTCCCAGTCATGATTATCACGCAAACCCCGCTCCGAATCAGCTTTCTGGGTGGCGGGACAGATTTTCCCGGCTACTTCTGTCGAGAAGACGGCTGGGTCTTGAGCTCCGCCATCAACCGGTACATCTTTGTCATCATCAAGGAGCGGTTCGACGACAAGATCCGCGTCGGATACACCCGAACCGAGATGGTGGACAACATCGATCAGCTCGAGCACGAGCTCATTCGCGAGTGCCTGCGGAAGACCGGCATCCTCAAGAAAGTGGAAATCACTACGATGGCCGACATCCCCTCCCGGGGTTCCGGGATGGGTTCCTCCAGCACGGTAACCGTCGGTCTCCTCAATGCCATGTATCACTTCCTCGGGGAACCCAAGGATCCTCGGACCCTGGCTCGGGAGGCCTGCGAGATCGAGATAAACGTGCTGGGCAAGCCGATTGGCATGCAGGATCAGTACATCGCGGCTTACGGGGGGCAGCGTTTCATACACTTTCACTCCACGTCAGACATTGACGTCGAACCGGTCCTGGCGGACGAATGCCTGAGAAGAAGACTGGGAGAGAGCCTTCTGCTCTTCTTTACGAACGTCACGCGTAAAGCCGAGTCAGTCCTGGCAGAGCAAGTCCATACGATGAACGATCACCTGGAAGTGCTCAGGGAGATGAAGCGTCTGGCGTTGCTGGCTCGGGGTTGCCTTCACGCCGGCGAGCTCGACGAGTTCGGCACGCTGCTACATCATGGCTGGGAATACAAGAAACAACTCGCCAGCGGCATCACGAACGGTCCCATTAACGCAATGTACGACGCCGCCCGAAAGGCAGGCGCACTGGGAGGGAAGATCACTGGGGCAGGGGGCGGCGGGTTCCTGCTGCTGTACACCCCTCGGCACAAGCAGGATGATGTGCGAAGCGCACTGCACGGTCTCCCCGAGCTACCCTTCGACCTGGAACGTGACGGCACGAAAGTGATTTTCAACTATCGCAGATAACAGAGCTCGAAAGCTGCCACATGAAACTCGGAATTGTCGTTGATGTGAAGTCGCAGTTCGTAAACGATCTGTTGTCTGATTGGCGATCCCGTTACCGCACCGACGTATTCTCGTTCCGAGAAATACAACTTCCCTTCTCGCAAGGACGGGTCAACCAGTGGTTACTTAACCGATCGCTCAGAGACTTCCTCGCAAGTCACGATCTGAACTTCTTTGAATGGGCCGGGCCTTTGTTGATAGCAGCCAGCCGCCTCGGTGTGCCGCGGCCCCTGGTCGTCCGACTCCATTCCTACGAACTGTTCGAGTACGCCCCGCACATCAACTGGGGAGCAGTCACCAAAGTGATCCTCGTAAGTGAAGCGATGCGACAACGGTTTGTCGCGCTATACCCCGACTGTGCCGGGAAGGCTGAAGTCATCCCCAACGGCGTCCAGCTCGACCGGTTCAAGCCGGCGAACCGGGAATTCGCAAACAACCTGGGGATGTTGTGTGAATTGACGCCCATCAAAAGGGTGTACGAGACGATCCTGACCGTCCAGGATTTGAGGAAACAAGGCCACTGCTTTCGCCTTCACTTGGCCGGAGAACCTCCGAAAGGCGCAACAAACGCCAGGTATTACGCCGCCATGCAGAGTGCGGTGGCCAAGCTCGACTTGGGGACGCAGGTGATCTTCTACGGACAGGTACAGGATGCCGAGCGATGGCTGCGCAAGATAGACGTCTTTGTCTCGAACAGCTTCTGGGAAGGCCACCAGGTTGCGCTGATCGAGGCGATGGCCAGCGGCTGCTACTGCCTGTCGCATTTCTGGGACGGAGTGGAAGAAGTACTTCCGTCGGAGTATATTCACGCGACCGATTCCGAACTGCAGCAAAACCTGGTTCGCTACTCGGAAATGACCGAATCCGAAAAGCACCGGCATCATGCACGCATGCGCAAGATCGCGGAAGATGAGTTTGATCTTCGGACCAGCAGCGCAAGATTCTGTTCACTCTTCTCGAGTATGGTGTCCGGTCGGCGAGCGAGTCTTTCAGAGCCGGAAGCGTAAGGCGTTTCGCGTCCGCTGACGCGACCTTTGGAGTGCGGCGGCAACGAGCTGTACTTTATACGCATCTCGGAACCAGCGTGCGGGGGCTGGATCTCAGCGGCGGTCGAGTGGCTCGCTGTTTTGTGGCGAGTGGTATCGAGACCCCGCGCCTTTGGGGCGCAGCGGTTGCGTCGGCTCCTATTGTGGCCGGACTCTCCCGAGTCCGGCAGTCGGACCACCAGGTCCGGCGGGGAACACGCGAGTTGCAACCATCGATTTGGCCGGGCTAACAGCCCGTCTGCCGGACTCGGGAGAGTCCGGCCACAATAGGACTGGCCGCAAAAACCGCATTCCGCGAGCCACTCGACCGCCGCTGATATCCAGCCCCCACGCTGGTTCCGAGATCTGTATGAAGTGCAGGTCGCCAGGACTCCTGGTAAAGCACCGGAGTCCTTCTGCCTCTCGTTGCCGCCGCACTCCAGGGTCGCGCCTTCGTGTCCGGCTCTGAAAGATTCGCTTGCCGCTCGCTTCCTGCAAGTAAATCCGCCCCTTTTTCCAACACCAAACTGACCCGCCACCAACCCTTCTCTGGGTCTGACGTCTCTGTATAAGCTGCTTCTGTTGTGCCGAGCGTCACAGTGTTATCCTCCGCGTGGTGTTAAAAGCCACCCGTCTGACGGAACGGGATTTTGAGCTTTGGGAGATGTGATTTCTTATGAAAAGTGTTGGGATTCTCGCCCTGGCCTTGACTCTCAGCGCGGCTGCTACGGAAGCCGCTACCTACTATATGAGCCCAACCGGGTACGATTCGTACCCGGGCACGTCATCCCAGCCATGGCAGAAGTTCAGCCGCGCCTGGAAGTCTGTTAAACCCGGGGACACTCTGGTCCTTCATGACGGAGTTTATCCGGACAGCATCGAGCCCCCGTTCGGGGGGAAAGCCGACTCGCCGATTACGATCAGAGCACTGAACGATGGGAAGGCGGTAGTTGATGGTGAGAACGTCCGAACTCCTGTACTGTTGCGCAGTTACCGTAATGCTCACTGGTTTGTAATAGAGGGCCTGATCTTTCGAAACGGGAGCATCTCTCCGGCGCCTCAGACGGTCGTCTCTATCGAAACCGACTACAACGTTTTGAGACGAGTCTCCGCGTACAACGCGCAGATCGACGACAACACAACTGTTATCCTTCTGGGTCCGACTGCAGAACACAACCTGGTCGAGGATTGTGTCGCCGCCGGCTCCGGGCGAAAGATGATCAGCATTTTCAAGGGGGAATACAACACGCTACGGAGGTGTCTGGCGCTTTGGATGACGTGGGAAGGGCGCTTGAGCTGTCAAGAGTGGCCAAACGGCGGCAACATCCACATCTACAATGCCAGCAATAACATAGTGGAGAACTGTATTGCGGCCGGGCCCGTGGGCAAGTGGTCGGTCCTCGTCCAGGCCAACTCGGATTCGTCAGTGGCGGTCAACAACAGAGTTCTTGGGACAATCGCCATCCGCGCCGGCGTAAACCCGGACGACACCGTTATAGACTGGCCGACCAACCGTCCCGAACCGACCTCGTGCCGCCCGGACCTGATGATTGATTTCGACAACTGGTACAGCCACAGGACCGGTTTCGCGCTCTATGCCGCAAGTCTGGCAAAATTGGAGAACAACCTTCTCAAGGACATCCTCGCTTCGCGGAACGCCAGTCACGCCCTCAATGTCCAGTCCTCTGCCTACTTCTCCGGGAACCAGCTTGACCACGCAACATTTCAGCGGAACGGAATCGGGCTTGGAGACAAAGGCGGAGGGCACGGGACCGATGCCTTGGTCGAGGACCTGTCGAGCTTGACCGTAACCAACAGTGCCATTGGGGTCGTGCGTGACATACATGGCAACTCGCACCCCTCTCACCAGGGAGAAGGCGCCCGTCTGCGCTATCGCTATGTCGACGGCGTCTTGAGGGACGGGAGCGAGGGAAACCCGGCAGAGACACTCTGGCCTTGGCCCATGGAGCAACGGATACGGGAGGAGATCGGCATCTCTGTCACAAACTGGATTTCAGAAATCATACCCGAGCAAGTGGATCCGGTGAGCCTCGGCCCCGCTCCGAATCTTCAGGTCACTCCTGTGTTCACCTCTTTTGGGACTGAAAACCCGAACAAGCGCCTTGTCACAGTTTCAAACCGCGGCGTCACCGAACTGAAGATCGATGGCGTTACGATTGCCGGACCTGGTGCTCCCACTTTCAAAATCGGTAATGCTGGTTCGTGCTCCCAGGAACCGTTCGTGCTAGGCTCAGGAAAGAGCTGTACCCTGGAAGTGCTGTTCCAGCCGACAGACGATCTAGCCAAGCAGGCTTACCTGGCGGTCAAGATACAAAACCCGCCGCCCTATCCGTACCCCTCCGCGGTCTATCTCGCCGGCATAGGTCCGACCTCCTCTACGCCAAAGCCGCCTTCGACACCAACCGGCGTGCACATTAAGACAGTCAGCCCCGATTGACGAGGAGATTTTCCGCATGGCAAACAGAGTAAACGCGGTCAGGCGACAAGTGGTCTATGCAGCTTCTGTCTGGGCTTTCCTGGTAACGCTCCAGGGCGCCCCGACAATTTCACAAGTTCAGTTTCCCCCGCAGGTCGCCAAGCTAACCAAGTTCGAGGTGACGTTCCAGGTGGGCTCCACGGTTGCGCAGAATCTTCAGTGGCCCTATGATCCGGCTCCGCCGCCTGGTATCCCGGCCGACGCCGGAATCAGTGTAGACGTTTTGTTCAGTCCAGATGACTGGCAAACCGTCTACCCTCACCCGGCGTTTTACTTTCAAAACTTTACCGATGAAGTCCGGGACGAGAAACCATGGAATTACCCGACCGGTGAATTCTCCTGGAAGGCTCGATTCTCGCCTGACCGTGTGGGTGGCTGGCAGTTCAAGATAAGAGTGCAGGATGCCTCTGGCAGTTACGAAACATCGCCGCAATCTTTTTCAGTCGTAGATTCCCCGAGTCGCGGTTTTGTAAGGGTGAGTACTGCCGACAGCCGATATTTCGAATTTCAGAACGGCGAGCCTTTCGTGGGTCTCGGCTACCAGGGAAAGAGACTTGAGGAAGCAGATTTCCAAACAATGCAGAAGAACGGTATCCAGCTGATAAGAACATGGGCCTGGATGGCGTCCTCCGTGTTCGCGTCGCAGTGGAACCCGTACTATGAGCTGCGGAATCAATACTTGGGGTATGTGCCTCGAACCGGGCTCCTCGCCTTCGACGACGATGTTACGGGCACCACAAGCATCAAAATGCGGGTCGATTATGAACCGGGGGGGAATACCGGCTGGTTCGACGGGGCCCGAGTCGTCGGTTCGTGGGGCACTCCAACGGAGGTGAAGCCTGATACCAGATACTTCATAAAAGTGGTGTATCGGGGTTTTGATATCGCCGGACCAAGGAATTACGCCTCTCCGTCCTTCGGGTTTGTAGTCAAGACCAACATCAATTTCACTGAACGGTCTCGCTGTTTCGAGCCGGGGGTCGGCGAAACGATCACCAACTATGGCGAGAACACTCCCTCGGCATGGGGGAGCCTCGAGGGTTTCTGGCATTCAGGAACGAAAAATTTCCTTCCTGGCTTCTACCTGGTCCTGGAAAACGTGACCCAGGGAAGAGTGTATGTCGACAGTGTTTCCATGCGCGAGGATCTTGGGGGCGGTCAGCTGGGGGCCGAAATAATGCACAAGCCTTCGATGGAGCACCACCTCTACTTCCAGCAGCATGCGTCGTACCAGTTGGACAAGGTCCTGTCTTTGGCCGAAAAATACGATGTCTACCTCAAAGCCGTGATCCTCGAAAAGGGGGAGAAGATCCTTCGCAAAATAGGCTTTGATGGCAATTTCGCACCGGATAATCAGGACTTCTTCTATGGCGACTTCCGAAACACGACCAAAGTCCGATGGTTACAACAGGCCTGGTGGCGGTACCTGCAAGCCAGATGGGGATACTCCCCGAATATTCATTCCTGGGAGTTGTGCAACGAAGGAGATCCGGCCAGTGCGCGTCACTTCGCGCTGGCGGACGAGATGGGCAAGTTCATGCGGGGCCGAGTCTTCGGGGCGCCAGTCGCAGGAGGTGACGGCGTCGAGTGCAAGTACAAGCATCCGAATGCCCACATGGTGACGACCTCGTTCTGGCACTCGTTGCCTTCGAATCAGTTTTGGGTCAACACCAAGTACCCGAATCTCGATTACGCGGACGTCCATGCTTACATCAGCACTGGATGGCTGGACAACCCGGCCCATGAAACAGACGCGGCTCTGTTTCACCTCGACTACAGCACCGACTGTCGTTCCAACCTCACCTATTACGCCAATCAAAACGGTCTTCCCGCCAAGCCCATAGTCCGGGGGGAATGTGGAATCGACTTCGTAGCCAAGCAACAGGAAAACCCTGACTTAGCCCGGGACCAGCAAGGCATCTGGTTGCACAATTACACCTGGGCCGGGCTCGACGCCGGGGCGCTTTACGAGCTTTACTGGTGGCACGAAAACCGGGAGACACAGCCGGGGCCAGACGGACAGCCCGGCCTTCACGACGTCTACAGGCCTTATTTCAATTTCCTAAGTGGTATCCCGGTCAATAACGGGAAGTACGAAGACCTGAAAGCTGTTGCATCCAATGGAGGGATCCGGGTAGTTGGGCAGAAAGACTCTGCCGCAGGCCGGGCACACGGGTGGGTGCAGAACAAACAACACACCTGGAGAAACGTGGTTGACGGCGTGGCGATCTCACCCGTCTCGGGAGATGTGACGATCGGAGGATTTGCCCCGGGGACGGTTTACGAGATCGAGTGGTGGGATACCTACCAGATAGGAGACGTCGCCCAGCCGTTGAGCAAGACGACTTCAACGGCGTCGACGTCGGGCGAGGTGACGGTTCCGGTCGGGTCGCTCACGACCGACGTGGCTTTCAAAATCACTCGCAAGGCGCCACCGTCGGCTCCGACGAACCTGAGGATTACGAAGGTAAAGTAGGGCGAGCCGGCTGGTCCGGTAACAAAGTGCAGGCGAGACGCCCAAAAGCGTTGACTTAACCCGTGAAGTGGGCTTGCACGCTCGATAGTGCGGGGAGCTTTTATCGTGGCCGGACTCTCCAGAGTCCGGCAGCCGGACTTCAAGTCTGGCGAACGCGACCAGGAGCAGCCAAGCAACGTCGTCTTCGCCGGGCTTCGTAAACCCGGCCGCCGGACTCTGGAGCTGGAGAGTCCGGCCACGATACGAGCTCCCCGCACTGCTGAGTGTGCAGGCCCCCGTGGCGCTTCGCACGCTCGATTTGGGCAAGAAGCGCTCACGACTCTGTCAGCGCGACGCTGAGCGGGCTTGGGGACCGCGCTTCCTCAGGACGTCCGTCCAGAAACCGACGATGCCAGAGCTCCAGCGAGATGAGGACGCCCAGCTTCCCGGAATGATCCTCGCCTGCCATATGGCGACTTACCAGCCGCCTGACATATTCCGGGTTGAAATAACCGCGGTCCAGAGTCCGAGGATCCAGCAAAATGCTCTCGGCCCAATCCTTCAGGGATGTCCGAAACCAGAGCGCGTAATTCGCATAGGGCGCCGATCGAGGAGGTTTAACCCATTTGAGACCGGCCGCCCGCAGGCGCCATCTGAGCTGCAGGTTGATTCTCATCAGGAGGTCTTGCGCACAAGGAACCAGCGGGAAACCCGTCGTAGTGCACGGCACTTTCGACAGCTTTGGGAATCGCCTGATCAGAATCTCGGTAATCAACCGCCTGTTGAGCCGCAAACCAAGCGGAACGGTCAACATGAAATTGACGAGATCCTTGTCGCAGAAGGGCGCCCGGACAACCACACGACTACGAACCAGCTCGAGACCGTTCAGAATGAAGCGGCGTTGCCTTTGTCTTAAGTCGAAGTGATTAAAACGATTGGCAACCATCCCCGCGTGTGACTCATTGAGTGCCTCCCGGAAGCTCTCAAAGGCCGCCCCATTGACCTCCTTGTACACCCGCTCGGAAAACAGGTCCTTGTGCTCGGCCTCCTTGAAGAGAACGGCTGCCCTGTCAAAGAAGAGTCGGGCCTGGTCTTCCTCGGAATAGCCTCCCCAGAGCCCTAGCCACAGGTGTCCCCCCATCAGGGCGTCGCCCAGATACCCCTTGTAAAGAACCGGGACAATTCGCGCCTGGCGATCAAGGTTCGCGAGAGCGTGCATGTGTACGACGCTTTCGAACCCGTCCGTCACTCTGACCCCGAACTCGGCCACCTTCAAGAGATAATCGGGCTTCAGCTCGTGAAAATGGTGCGGAGTGCCGGCAACCCTGGCCAACTGTCCCGCCATCCGGGCGTCACTGCAACCCGTTATCCCGAAGGTAAAGCTTTGAAGGGCGCCAGGACCGTCTTCCGTCAACAGTCCCAGCAGAATCCTGGAATCCAGGCCACCGCTCAAGAGTATTCCGCTCTCGGCCGGGTGCTTTTGGCGATGAACGGCCTGACGAAGCAGGTGATACAGCTCTTCCAGGTACGATTCTTCACTCCGGACGACGGAAAGGTCGCTGAACTCCAGAGTCCAGTAGCTTCTGATGTCCATCCGATCGGCAGTAAGGGTCAAGATGGACGCGGGAGGAAGCAGGGCCACGCTGCGAATGAGGGTCCGGTCACCCAGCGGGTACTCAAACGTGAGCATCTGCGCCGCGGCGACGGGGTCCAATGTCCGATCGACGTCCGGATCGGTCAGGAGGCTGCGCACCCCGGAGGCAAACAGAAACCGGTTTTTCGTCCGGGTGAAGTAGACCGGGTGGAGCCCCAAATGGTCGTTGACCACCACCAGTTGCCTGGCCCTGGCATTCCAGATCGCAATGACAAAGCTCCCATTCAGCGGGGTGACAAAATCATTCCCTAGTTCCTCGTACAGGCGAAGGATCAGCTCCGTTGCATGGGCTTGTCCAAGTCTATGACCGCGCCTGGCCAACAGGTCCCGGATCTCCTCGACATTGAAGATCTCGCCCTCCATCACCAAGCACAAATTCCCATCCTCGTTCCACACCGGCTGTTCGATGGGCGGTACGCCTGAAGTGACCTTGGCGAGGCCGAACCCCGCCCCCTCGTGCAGCTTTACCTGGTAATCCCGTCTGTCCTTCAAGGCCTCTGCCATTTTCGACAGGACCCCGCGGGAACCGACTGCCGATCCGTAGTCAGCGAATCCTGCTATCCCTGGCATGTCATTCCTCGGGTGAAGTGCTGTCTGAAAACCGACCGGATGAGTACAGACAAGACACCCCGATTGCGCGCGTACGAAACGTCGTTTCGAACCGCTCTCAATACCAGCCGGGCGGACGCCGGGTAATTCCGCTGGGAAAAGAGTCGAAAAGAGCGATTGACGGAGTAGCATCCAATCAGCCACCGGGTGTTCGCCCTGCCTCCAATCCGCTGCAGGTGGGGGACCAGGCGATCCAGGACTTCATCAGCCGCCTTTGCCCCGAACTCCTCGGCACACCCGACGAGTTGCCGGACCACCCTCCGTAGGAAGGGTTGATCCAACTGGGCATGGAGAACCTCGGCCCGTTTCAGATACTCTTCCCCCTGACTCGTCGGCCCCCAGATCATCGCCCGTACTCCCTTTATCAGGAACCCGCGGGCGACAGCCCAGGCCACATCACTTGAAGACAGCCTGGTCTCGGTCGTCATCTGTTCCGCAATTTCCAGAAGCAGCTTCTCGTGATCGACGCTGACGTCCGTCACTGCGTAATCCGCCAGAAAAGACAGGACTTCGTTCGGATGGCCGTGCGTGATGTCGGGCTTGAGGCGCACGCTTTCTCGCAAGAACCATTGGCCTTCGTCCGCCCTTCTTTGGCAGAAGGCGTGGTACATCAACACGATGCAGTGATGGGCGAGAGCTGCGTTCTTCAGGTCGGAGTACTCGCTTGGGCAACGACGATCCGCCAGGGTCCGTTCAATAACCAGCGTCGCCGATTCGTAGGTCTCGGAGAGATCCTTTCGATACCGACGCGAGTGATGGCGACGACGATTGAGAACGCCCTCCACCTTGCCGAAGCGGCAACCCGCCAGTGCCAATCGACAGTTGAAATCCAGGTCCTCGCACCAGTGAGTTAACTTGTCGTCGAAGAGTCCAATTTTAAACGCCCATTCCCGGCGAACTACGGTATCGCTCGGGGCAAAAGGAAAGCCGAGTAGGCACTCCTTGAGGCCGACGGGGTACGGAGCAACATACAGCTCCCGGATGGTGTCCGACGAGTAGTTCAGCTCGAACCGATCGTTATACGTCGCTCCAACCTGGCTGTTCCTTAGAAGAAACTCGACGTGTCGCTGGAGTTTCTCCGGATGGAAAATGTCATCGGCATCAAGCAATGCGATGATTTCGCCCCGGCTGGCCCTGATACCGGTGTTGCGAGCGCCGGGCAGGCGTTGGTTTTTCTCGTGCCGGAGGAGGTGGACGCGGGAATCCCGAAACTGAGCGACCACCTCGAAGGTATTGTCGGGAGAGTGATCATCGACCACCATGATTTCGAAATTCTGATAGGTCTGCCCCAGAACGCTCGAAATTGCGTCCCCGACAAAAGCAGCCTGGTTGTAAGCGGGGATCACCACGCTGACCAGAGGATCAGGCATCATTTGTCTACCCACTCTAGACTAAATCCGCGAATAGAGGCTCGAGTCTCTTGAACAGCCAGTAGCCCAGAAAGAGAACAACAAAGGAAAGAGCCCCCGCCAACAGCAAGGAGGGGCCTGGACTCGACCCAAGCAACAGAACGTCGCGGTAGCCCTGGATAATGCCGGCCATCGGGTTGAGGAAGTAAACCCAGTGGTACTTGGCCGGAATGAGTGAAACTGGGTAAATGATCGGAGACGCATAGAACCAAAGGTGGATGACCAGCGTCAACAAAGACTGAATATCACGGTAAAAGACGTTCAACGCGGCACAAGCAAGGCCGATACCCGTGGCCAATGCCATCTGGATCACCAGTAGAAGCGGGAGATAGACCCAGGTCGCGGTGATCGGGACCTGAAAGATCATCATGAGGATCATTAACAGCGAAAAGGCGATCCCGAAGTCCATCAACCTCGCACAGGCCGCAGCAATGGGCAGGATTTCTCGCGGGAAGTAGATCTTCTGGACGAGGTTGATGTTCTGCACCAGTGAAGAGGTCATATCGTTGAGCGCAGCAGCCAGAAAGGCCCACGGAACCACTGCCACATAGGAGAAGACTGGATAGGGAATGCCTCCTGTGTCAACCTTCACTATCCGAGTAAACACGATCGTGTATATGGTTACAGAGGCCGCTGGTTGGGCGATCGCCCACAACCAGCCCAAAATCGACTGCTGGTAACGAGCACGAATGGTACGAGCTGTCCAGGCGAAGAGGAGATCTCTTCCGATTACGATTGAGGATGAATTTGTCATCGTTAATTTGTTGAGTCCGGGTTGCCGAGTCGAGCTCGGGCTGACGACTGGGAAAATGGTGTACCGCCCCCTGAATCAGGGAGCGAGGGTATTGAAATGACTAAAGGTAACCGAGGGCCTGCAGCCGGTCAGCGAGCAATTCATCCCCGGAAACAGCGGCGACCGGGGCCTCGCCAGCCAGCCGTTGCAGTTTGCCGCTAAGGTCGGCTAGAACGCCGGGGTGCATCTCGGCGACGTTGCGTCGTTCACGTGGATCGGAGTCGAGTCGATAAAGCGCGAA
>RPQK01000011.1 GCA_003819755.1 Acidobacteriota bacterium
CGTCCCTTATCCTCCTTACCTTATCCTCCCCCCCTTATCCTCCCCCTCCCCGCGTCCCTTATCCTCCCCTCCCCCTGAACGGAGCGCGGTCGCAGTTCCGAACAGCTCGCGTCCATTGTTGACGTTCTTAACAGGCCGCGCGATTACCCTTTCGCCGTCCGTCGCTGCCCGTCCCGTCCAGCGGTTTTGTTGGGCACCGAGTACTACCCTCAAAGCAGGTCCGGCTTCCGGGTCATTTCGCGGCGGCGGAAGGGGCTCAGGAGCAGGCGCAGGATGTCGGCCAGGGACATGTGCCGGGCGAAGGAGCGGAGCAGCCGGAATGTGCGCATGGGACGGAAAACCAGGCGATGGGCAAACAAGAGTGAGTACCCTTTCATGCGCGCTCGGTTCACCACCTTGCCGGGCAGCGCCGTCGGGTCCAGGTCGGAGCACTTGAACCACTTGTACCAGTCGCGGTCGTCGTCAATGATCCCCCCGTCGACGTACTCGTTCCACAGTGGCGTTCCACGGTAGACAGACAGGCGGTTGAAGCTGAAGGTGTCCAGGGGAAGGCGGGCGGCAAATCGAAAGCTGGCCATAATGTCCGCCTCGGTTTCACCTGGCGAGCCTATGACAAAGAAGCCATGCAGTCTCTCGATCCCCTGTTTCTTAGCCTCCCCGACCGCCCGCTCAACTTGCTCGAGCGTCTGGCGTTTGCCCAGCCGGTCCAGTACCTTCTGCATGCCGGCCTCGATGCCAAAGGCGAGCTTCTTACACCCGGCCTGCTGCAGCAGCTTCAGTTGACTCACAGCCGCGGAATCCACTCGTCCTTCACCTCCCCAGTGAAACGCGAGCTTCCGCCTGATGATGCCTTCACAGATCTTTTGGACGCGCTCGGAGTGCAAAAGGAAGTGGTCGTCCGTGAGATAGATCGACCGGTAGCCCTGGTCGTGAAGCCTCTGCATCTCTTCCAGGACATGCTCCGGGGACCGCGCCCGCCACTTCCTTTGAGAGAGCGTTGGAATATCGCAGTAGATGCACGAGAAAGGGCAGCCTCGGGAAGTCTGCATGGTGCAGAACTTATCGAGTGAAAGGACAGCCGGAACATCCAGAGGAAGGGACTCAATGAAATCGATCGGCAGACTCTGGCGATCCGGGCAGGGATACCGGTCGAGATCGTCGATCAGAGGACGCGCTGGATTCTGAATCACTTCGTCGCCGTACCGCCAGACGAGACCGCTTACGGCGGCTGGATCGCTGAGGTTGTTAAGGTAATCGGGGAGTAGTTCTTCGCCTTCGCCGACACCGACGCCGTCGATCTCCGGGCAGTCCCTCACAATACGGACAGCATTGATCGACGCAAAGGGTCCGCCGACGATAATCGGTGTCCCCGGTGCGCTGTCTTTGAATCGCCCGGCGAGCGTTTTCACTTCGGGATACGTGGTGGCGGAGAGAAACGAAATGGCCAGGACATCCGGCGGACCAGCAGCCGACGCTGCCACAATGTGATCCGCCGTCATCTCGGGATGACAGGTGTCGAACATGCGGATCTCGTGCCCGCGCTCGGAAAGCACGGCCGCCAGGGTCTGGATGCCAAGAGGTGGAAAGCCCATTATGCGGACGCGGGAAGCGGGCCGGTTGGCAGGGTCAGAGGCCCCGGGCATCAGACGAAAAAAATTCTGGTCGTTGACGTTAACCAGCCAGACGTTCATTGGCTGCCGGGAGAGTAACAAAGGACCACAACGATCACAAGGTCTTCAAAGACGCGGGTCCGTCCTTGAGGTCCTTGAGTCCCCGGGGTCCTTTGATTCGCTACACTGCCGTCACGCTCGTCTTCAGCCGTTGGGCGGCGGTCCTCGCAAGCCCGGCGACGGTTATTCGATTCCGGCCGTCTTTCTTGGACTGATAGAGGGCATTGTCCACTTCCTCCAGAAGCCGGTTCGGTCTCTCCCCCGGGGCGGGTATGAGCGTCACGCAGCCAAGGCTGATGGTGACGTAGGGAGAGATGTTCGACCGGGCATGCGCTATTCCCAGGCTCTGCACGTCGGATCGGATCTTCTCGGCCAGCGCGGCTGCAGCCGGGAGTTCCACTTCCGACAGCACCAGGATAAACTCCTCGCCTCCGTAGCGAGCCGCGAGATCGCCTGCCCGCTGGGCATACTTCTCGATCGTCACAGCGACCTTACGCAGGCATTCGTCTCCGGCGACGTGCCCGTAGGTGTCGTTATAGAGTTTGAAGAAATCGACATCGACCATGATCAGCGAAATGGGAAGCTGGTTGCGCACGACGCGTCGCCACTCGCGGTAAAAAAAGCTGCGGAAAAGCCTGATGTTCGCAATCCCCGTCAGTTGGTCCTTAGTTGCCATCCGGCGGAGTTTGGAGTTGACCACGCTCAGCTGCTTGTTGGCTCTCGCGACCTGTCGAATCCTTTCCTGGACCTGTTGCTGCAACTCGGCCTCCCTGCTCTTCAGTTGCCGCACGCGGAACTGATACAACGCGCCGGCCAGCAGGAGAGCCGTTGCGGCCAGGAGGCCGGAAAACCAAGCTGTTTTCCAGAAAGGCGGGCTGATGTGGATCTTCAGGGAAAGCCCCTGCTGATTCCAGATACCGTCGCTGTTCGCCCCTTTCACATGAAAGACGTAGTCGCCGGCCGGAAGCGTCGTATAAGTGACGAACCGCCGATTCCCGACGTAGTTCCAGTCCTCCTCGAGTCCCTCCATTCGATACGCGTACTCGTTCTTCTCGGGAGCCACGTAGTGAAGGGCCGCGAACTCGAACGAAAAAACAGCGTCCCGGTGGGAGAGCTGAATTTCATCAATCTCCGTCACGAACTTGCGGAGGGCGGCGCGTCCGTTTTCCGGTCGGCTGTCGACTGGGACCGGCTTGTTGAAGATCTGAAAGTCCAGGATCACGATCGGAGGCGGAGTCGGGTTGTCGCGAACCTGGCTGGGGTGAAAGACGTTGAACCCCCGGGCGCCTCCAAAGAACAGCTCGCCGCTTCGGCTTTTCCAACAGGCGCCACCCCGAAAGTCGTTTCCCTGGAGCCCGTCGCTCCGGTCGTAGTTCCGTAATTCCTCGGTTCGCGGGTCAAAGCGACAGATGCCGTGGTGCGTGCTCAGCCAGAGATCCCCGGCGTCATCCTCGAGTATGCCCAACACGGAATCGTTGGGAAGGCCATCCGCCATACGGTAGTGGCTGAAACGAGGCCGCTCCCCCTCTGCTCCCGAGATCAGTTTGTTAAGGCCACCGCCGTCTGTTCCTATCCACAGGATTCCGTGACGATCCGTATAGATGGAACGAACCAGGTTGCTGCTGAGGCTGGCCGGGTCATCAGGGTCCGATTTGCAGTGAAGGAACCGGTTCTGATCCGGGTCGTAGCGGTTCAGGCCTTCGGCAGTGCCGATCCACAGTCGGCCGGTAGGGTCCTCACCCATCGCAAAGACGCTGTTGTCGCTTAGATTTCCCGGAGTCCTGTCATCGGCGTGGTAGCGAACGAACTTGTTGGTGCGCGGGTCAAACCGGTTCAGCCCGCCATCGATCGTTCCGATCCAAAGCCTCCCGCGTCGATCTCTGAGGATGCTCTTGACGAAATTATTGCTGAGGCTCCCGGGGTCATTTGGATCGTACTGGTACTTCAGAAAGGAAGGGGAGGGACGGCCAATCATCGCCCGGGGCAACCGGTTCAGCCCGCCCGTGAAAGTGCCAATCCAGATGTCTCCCTCAGAATCCTGGCCGATTGCGGTAACGACGTTGTCGTTCAGGCCGTGAATGGCGCCGGAATTCGCCTGATGATGGACGAATGGAAGAGGAGAATCGGGGCTTGCGGGCGGATCTACCTGGTTGAGGCCCCCGCCGTCCGTGCCAATCCAAAGCGTACCACGGCTATCCTCCAGAATGGCGTTGACGGAGTCGTGGCTGAGGTGCTGCTTTTGGGCAGGCTTGACCGCGTAATGAACAAAAGCGCGTCTTTCTCGGTCATTTCTCCCACTGTTCCGCAGGATAAGCTTATTCAGTCCGCCGTTGTAAGTGCCGACCCACAGAACGCCTGATCGGTCTTCGAAGATCGATTCGATGGAATTGTCGTTCAAGCCGTGAGGTTCGGCCGGGTCATACCGGTATCGGATAAACTCAGGAGGGGAACCAGGGTGTTTTCCGAGAACCAGCTTGTTGAGCCCTGCGCCATCGGTCCCGATCCAGAGGACACCGGCCCGGTCCCTGAAGATTATTCGTACATAGCTGCTGCTGAGACTCCGAACGTCTGCCGGGTTGTGGAGATAACGGTGAAACAGCCGCGTCCGAGGATCGAATGCCGCCAGCCCGTCCTGAGTCCCCACCCACAGATTGCCTTCCTGGTCCTCAGCAATTGAAGTGATTTGGTTGGAAGGCGAAGATGCCGGGTTCAGAGGATCAGGCAAATAGTGCTGAAATGTAGCTTTGGTCTTGTCCGTTACCCTGACAAGCCCGCCGTCCTCCGTTCCGACCCACAGGACGCCAGCGCGGTCCTCGAACAGCACCGAGACATATTCGCGGTTAAAGCCCCGGGGATCCTCCTCGGCTATGGGGTAGGCGACAAAGGAGTAGTCCGTGTACGAAGGGTCCTTCCACACCAGGCGTCCGATTCCACTGCCGTCCGTTCCTATCCATAGTTGGCCGTCCCGGTCCTCGAGAATGCACCTGACGTCGTTGTCGCTGAGACCCCGGCTCTTGTTCGGATCGTAGTACCGGGAGGGGTCGTAGGTGTATCGTACGAACCGGTTCCTGTCGCGGTCATAGCGATTCAGCCCTCCCCCGCTCGTGCCGACCCAGAGTATGCCTTTGCGGTCCTCAAGCAAGGCGCGGATCCGGTTGCTCCCGACAGAAAAGTGATTGGCCGGATTGTTCCGGTAGATTTTGAAATTGTAGCCGTCGTACCGGTTCAGACCATCGTCGGTGCCGAACCAGAGAAAGCCCTTTCCGTCCTGCAGGATGCAGGTGACGGAACTTTGCGACAGCCCCTGTTCGACGGAAAGGTGTTCAAATTGAATAGGATAGGGGTAACCAGTCCACTGGGTGGCTTTCTGGGTGTCCGCTCGGATAGGGATGGACACCAGAAACAAAACGGACGACAGCACGCCGCTGCGAATCTTGAACCTGTCCACGGCCTCCCCCCGACCTCGCCTGCAGATTGGCGCGATTATATACCCGGGGGGGGCGTGGAAGAATCAAAAAGGTATGCATTTAGGGCATTTCGGGTTCGAATCCGCTATGCCGGCTTCTTTTCTTTGGTCGGGTTCTGGTTGTAGGCGACGGATTTTCCTCTTGTAATGCTGATCCATTCCCACTCGGCCTCCTTAAGAATGCGGCGAGCTTTGCGGGTCGCTCCCTCACCTCGGCCCCCTTTTGTGATACCGTTTTCCCTCTTATGGGTGAGAAGGCGAGGGGAAGGCTGACGATCACACTGATCCTGGCGGCCGCTGTGCTGCTTCCGGCGTTCCTTGCGCGTTTCCTCACCCCGCCTCCTCGGACGAGGGACATTCATATAGAAGCGTTCCGTTACGGCTTCAGCCCGGAGCGGATCGAGGTGAATCGCGGAGATCGGCTGCGGCTGACGTTCTCGACCCGCGATACCGGCCAGAGCTTGTTCCTTCAGGATTACGACCTGCACGTCGTGATGTCACCGGGAAGCAAGCTGGTGGAAGTCTACCGGCTTTCGCACCCGGACGATCCGCCGGTGCGAATGCGGGTTGTTGAGCTGACCGCCGGCCTGCCTGGCTGGACGGGACACCTGGTCTCGAAATCGCAGTTTCGCAACCACACCTATAACGGGCCGATGCATGGAACCGAGAGGGGCGAGCTGATTGTGAGCCCCAACTATTTGCTCGCAGCCGGCATAGGATTGGCGGTGGGCATAGCCGTGATCAGCCTGCTGCTCCAAGGCAGACGGAGAACCAGGGAGGCCGAGGCTCGGGTCAACCTTTTCGCGCCTCTGCAGTGGCTTAAGCGGATCGTCAAGAAGCCGACCCTCCAATTTGCTCTCACGCTCCCGATGCTGGCTGTCTTCTACTTTGTGATTCTCGCTGGTCTCCTTGGGACGAAGGTCTCCGGCCGGAATGCAGGACCAATGGTCATCTGGGTGCTTTGGCTTTCGGCCCTCATCATCCTGCTTGTGCCTCTGGGCGGCCGAATCTGGTGCCTGGTCTGCCCTTTGCCATCGCTTGGAGAGTGGCTTCAGAGACGGCGAATGGCGGGTGCCGGGTCTCAACCGAGCGCACCAAGCCTGCCACTCAATCGGGGTGCGAACGCTTGGCCGAGGACGATTTTCTTCCTGCTCCTCGGTACTTTCAGCATGGCTCTGGTGGCGGTTCCCGCCGCCACCAGCTGGCTCCTTCTCGGCCTGGTCGGACTGGCTGTCGTTACGTCCCTGGCCCGCGAGCAACGGATCTTCTGCCGTTTCCTTTGCCCCATCAACAGCTTCATCAGCCTCTATGCAATGACCGGACGGCTCATGATTCGGTCAGCGTCCCCTTCCACCTGTGCCAACTGCCGCGAGCGTTTCTGTCTAAGCGGAAGCCTGAAAGGATGGGGCTGCCCATACGGCCTCTGTGTCGGAGAACTGGACCGCAACAATGATTGCGGCATGTGCACCGAGTGCGTGAAGACCTGCGCATACGACAATGTCGCCCTGTTCTGGCGCACTTCGGGTTGGGATAGATCAATACGCAGCCAGGGCGAGGCGTGGCAGGCGATGGTGATGTTCGGTCTGGCCGCGGTATACGGGATCATCAATCTTGGTCCCTGGCACCGGATCCGGGGTTGGATCGATATCGTGGACAAGCAGAACTGGGGCACTTTCTGGGTCTATGCCGCGGTGGTCTGGGGCCTCCTCCTCGTGATCGTGCCCGGCTTGCTGTATCTCTTAACCAAGGCCGGTCTATACCTGGAAACGAGCGGCCGTGGATCGAGTGAGGCGGTACCCGTTTCCTCGATGTTTCGGGCTTGTTCCGCAGCCCTCGTCCCCCTCGGCGCATCGCTTTGGATCGCCTTTGCCATCGGTGTCTTTTGCTCGATGCTCACCTTCGTTCTGCAGAGCCTTTCCGATCCGTTTAACTGGGGGTGGAACCTCCTGGGGATGGCCGGGAGCCCCTGGCATATTCTCTGGGCACCGGCCATTCCGTGGCTCCAGGTCAGTTGCGTCCTGATAGGGCTCGTTTACTCTCTGAAGACCTTGGGCCTGTGTTGGCGGGATAACGCGGCTAATGGCCAGTCAGGCTTGCTCGGGCCGCTGCCGCTGGCCGCATTTCTATGGTTTGCCGCTCTAGGGATGGCATCTTTCTATGCCGGATAAGATTGGTGGAGTGACAGGGTGACGGGTGGCCTAAATGATCGACCTCAGGAAACCTTGGATTTGGGCGCTCATCGCGGCCGGACTGGGCCTTGGTACGTGGCTTGCCCTGTGGATCTCAGCATCCGCCCCGGTGCCTCCTGACTTCCCTGCGCGTCCCGAGTTTAAGACCGCCAACACATCCCTCGTGGCTTTAGTAGAGGCCGCTGACGCCCAGGCCCGCTCTCACCCAAACTCCGCCGAAGACCTGGGCCGACTGGGCAAGGTTTATCATGCGAATCAGTTCTACGAACCGGCGGAGTGCGCCTATCGAATCGCCGCTCGTCTCGATCCCGCCGACTACCGGTGGATCTACTATCAGGCGCTCGTGAAAGAGGAATCCGGGCAGGCGGAGGGCCAGTTCGATCTGCTGAAAAAGACTCTGCAACTCCGCCCGGATTATGCCCCCGCTTTCCTGAAGCAGGGTGATATCTTCCTGAAGCGGGACAACCTGGAGGAGGCGGCACGTTGCTATAAGGCAAGCCTGGACGCTGCCGCCGGCGCCGGTTCGCCGACAGCACTGTTCGGTCTGGCTCGTATTGCGGAACGTAAAGGCGACTGGAGAAAGGTTGTCGAATACCTGGAGCCGGTCTCGAGAGACTATACTTCTCTGCGTCCCCCGCACCAGTTGTTGGCCAACGCCTACGAGGCATTAGGGAATCGTGAAAAGGCGGCTTCCGCTCGGGCGAAGCTCCTCGAGCCCAACCTGACGCCGATGCCCCCGGTCGAAGATCCTTTGCACGAAGAACTGGTCTCGGTTTGTTGTCTGTCGACACGGCTGCTCAAAGAGGCCGGGCTACTGACACGATTCGGTCATTGGAACCAGGCGCTGCAGGTCGCGCGGCGGGCCGTCGAGGTGGCTCCCGAGGACCCGGACTCCCACCATTTTCTGGCGCGGGCCCTGTTCGATGCTCGCGGGGGTGACGCAGAAGCGGTCAATGAGGCGCTCGCCCACCTGAACGAGGGGCTGCGCCGCAGGCCCCACGACCTGGTACCACTGTTCTACTTCGCCAACTTCTTTTTCAAGCAAGAGAAAACGGAGGTCGCAGTCGAGCAACTCCGCAGTATTCTCGCGCAGTACCCCGCGAATGCCGAGGCCCACTTTTATCTCGGAACAATCGTCGCCCGAGTCGGACAGATTGACGATGCCGTTCTGCACTATCAAGAGGCCCTGAGGCTGAAACCTGATTATGCCGAACCGTGTGACAAACTCGGTCAGATTCTGGGCGGGGAGGGAAGGTTCGATGAGGCGATTTCCTATTTCCGAAAAGCCATACGCCTCAAGCCGTCATTCGTCCGGGCGCGCGCCAACCTTGGGGTGGCCTTCGAGCAGCAGGGGAAGACAGGGCAGGCGATAGAGGAATTCGAGGAGGCGCTGCGGGTGAAACCGAACGACGGCAATTCACACCGTTGCCTGGCGGTCACGCTCTTGAAAATCGGCCGGATTAAGAGCGCGACGGACCACTTCCGAGAAGCGGTCCGCTTTAGCCCGGAAGACCCCGAAGCTCACTACGGTTTCGGTTTCGCGCTTGCGCTTCAGGAAAACGTCGAACAAGCCGCCGAGGAGTACCGCGAAGCCCTCCGACTGCGCCCCGGATACACGGAGGCCGCACACCAGCTGCAGCTACTGGATGGTGCGAAGTAGCTCGCTCAGCCGGTTAGGCGCAATACCTTTCATTTAAGCGTTGGCTGGACGACTTTGAATAGGCTGTGCCAAACGGCAAGTATTCCGAGACTTGACGATTGCTTCGGTGATAGTATTGGGGCCGACAGATCGCCTATGGCATCCCACAGAACAGCCAAGGAGGGCGAGTCATGAAGCGCAGCTGCTCTTGTCTTTTAATTGTATTGTGTACTCTCGTCTTGCCTGCCCTGGGACAGAACATCAGTGCCACTTTGAGCGGCACGGTACTAGACCAGGCGGGGGCGGTTATTCCGGGCGCTGATATTAAGCTGACCAATCAGGGCACCGGGGTAACTGTCGGATCGGCTTCTAACGAAGTCGGTATGTTTGTATTCACGAGTCTCCTGCCGGGGACTTACACCCTGGAAATCGGCATGCCGGGTTTCCGGACCCTGACGATGCGTGAGGTCGTGCTGACCGCGAATGAGCGCCGCTCAATCGGCAATCTGACTCTGCAAGTCGGGGAAGTCGAACAGCGGGTCGAAGTCACAGCGGAGACCTCATACGTCCAGGCCGCGTCATCCGAACGGGCGGGCCTCATCAGCGGTGACCAGGTTCTAAACCTGGCCATCAAGGGCCGTGATTTTCTGGGTCTCTTGACCACACTGCCCGGTGTTATCGACACGACCGGTTCCCGCGAGGTGGTGGCGACCGGAAACGTTCTGAACAACCTGCACATCAACGGCGGCCGAACCACTTCGATCATGTACGCCTTGGATGGAATATCCTCGGTCGACACCGGTTCCAACTCCAGCGTGCACAATGCGCCGAACATGGACGCGATCAGCGAAGTGAAGGTGCTGACCAGCAACTACCAGGCGGAGTATGGCCGCAACAGCGCCGGGACGATCAACGTCATCATGAAGAGCGGGACCCGCGATTTCCACGGAAGCGCCTACTGGTACTACCGTCACGAGTCCATGAACGCGAACAGCTTCTTCAATAATCGGACTAGTACGCCAAGGCCCGTTTATCGATTCAACAACGCGGGTTATTCAATCGGCGGTCCGATTTTCATCCCGGGCAAGTTCAATGCGAACAAAGATAAGCTGTTCTTCTTCTTCTCCCAGGAATATGTCCGGCGGCGCCTGTATCCCGGGACTCGTTTTGTAACGACCCCAACCGAATTGGAGCGCAACGGCGATTTCTCCCAGACGTTTGACACCAACGGGAAGATGATTGCGATCAAGGACCCGGTGACCGGGCAGAACTTTGCGGACAACAAGATCCCGGCCACCCGGATCAACGGGCTGGGGCAGACGATACTGAAATTCTTCCCGCTGCCCAACTACGTCGAGAAGGATCCCGCCCAGTTGTACCGGCGGAATTATCGAAGCAACGTCAGCGGAAACAACCCGCGCCGGCAGGAAGTGATGCGCGTTGACTACAGCATCACGCCCACTCTGAATTCCTACTTCCGGTACATTCGCGACAACGATGACGAAGAGTGGCCGTACGGCTCCTGGGTGGCCGGTAACGTGAATTACGACCTCGTGAACACGTTGCGACCGCAGCGTGGCCGCGGCGCGGTTCTGAATCTCACCAAAGTATTCAACTCCACCATGGTCAACGAGTTCACCACGGGCGCGAGCACCCGCGGGCAGACTTTCAATCCCGTTGACCCGTCGAAGGTGGCCCGCAGCCGGATGGGCAACATTGGCCAGTGGTACCCGAAGTCGAACGAATCCGGTGCCATTCCCGACATGACTTTCGGCGGCGTCCAGAATGCCATTACCCCCTCGCTCGGCAACATTCCGTACACGAATGAGAATCCGGTTTTCACCTTTGCCGACAACTTCAGCTGGCTGAGGGGCTCGCACGCCCTTAAGTTCGGAATGTACATTGAGAGGATGCGCAAGGACGAGGTTGGTGGCCCGAATACCCGCGGTTCGTTTGATTTCGGGCGGAACACCAACAATCCGCTCGACACCAACTATGCGTTCTCCAACGCCCTGCTCGGTATCTTCAACAGTTACTCTGAAGGGACCTTCCGACCCTATTCGCACTATCGATACACCCAGGTCGAGTGGTACGCCCAGGATTCCTGGAGAGTGAACAGCAAGCTGACCCTGGATCTTGGTTTGCGAATGTACAATGGCCCCGCTGCTCACGACGACCGGTTCAACATTACGACCTTTGTGCCGTCACTTTATGACGCGAGCAAGACCGCAAGGATGATTTACCCGGGCAAGGACGCCAGCGGTAAGCGGGTGGGCGTCGACCTCAAAACGAACACCATTTACCCGCTTCCCTACATCGGCCTGTTCGTTCCGGATTCCGGGACCTATGCTCCTGGGATGGTGGTCGGAGGCCAGGGCTGGGAGCCTGGACTGTACAAGACTCCTCCCGTCTCGTTTGGTCCCAGGGTCGGATTCGCCTACGACCCGACGGGGAGTGGCAAAACGTCAATTCGCGGCGGCATAGGTATTTTCTTTGACAGGCCGCAAGGGAACGTCTACTCCGGCACAAACGGCCAGCCCCCGGTGGCCTACACGCCGACCTTGTTTTTCAGCACCATCGACACCTTCCTGCAGGCTCAGGGGACGATCGGGCCCAGTGGCGTCAACGCTCCTGACACGGGCGAGCAGCCGTTGCCGCAGGTCTACAATTTCAGCTTCGGCGTGCAGCGCCAGGTTGGATTCGGCACGGTTGTCGATGTCTCCTACGTGGGTTCGCTGGGAAGAAACCTGCTGTATGCGTACAACATCAACCCCATTCCCATGTATTCCCGATTCGACCCGGCCAACAAGGATACAACGACGGCCAGCAGTCCGTTGCCGGACAATTTCCTGCGGCCTTTCAAGGGGCTGGGCAACGTCAACGTCCGGGGATTTGGAGTTCCCTCCAATTACCATTCGCTCCAGATCACGGCCAACCGGCGTCTGTCGGAAAGCCTGCAATTTGGCATGGCTTACACCTATTCGAAGAACCTGGGAGTGGTGGCTAACGATTTTGACACCGTCAGCTCCTACTTCTCCTACCGCGATTGGAACTATGGCCGGCTGGGTTTCGATATCCCCCACACCATGGTTATCAATTACGCCTGGAGTCTTCCGAATCCAGGTGAGCGGTTGGGTGTGAAAGCCCTCGACTACGTCCTCGGCAACTGGCAGGTGTCGGGAATCACTTCGTTCATGGCCGGCACGCCCTTCACCCCCGGAATGGCGCTCAGCGACAACGCTGACCTGACGGGGTCTTCGGAAGGCGCCCGGATCACGGTCGTTGGCGACCCGTATCTGCCCGAGGGCCAACGGACGTTCTCCAAGAACTACAACACCGCGGCTTTTGCCCGGACACCGAGGTTGAGTTTCGGGAACGCTGGAGTCAACATTCTGCGCGGCCCGGGCATCAACAACTGGGACCTCAGTCTTTCCAAACGCGTCTTGTTCGGTGAGGATAAGTACGTACAGTTCCGCACCGAGTTGTTCAACGCGTTTAACCACACCCAGTTCTCGGGCTACGACAATGGCGCACGTTTTGATGCCGCTGGCAATCAGATCAACGCCAATTTCGGCGCGTACAACGGTGCGCGCGAACCACGGCGGATTCAGCTATCCCTGCGCGTGATGTTCTAACCTTCCTCATCCAAATTGGCGGCGCAGGCTTCCTGCCTGCGCCGCCGCATTTCTCGAGAAGAGGACCTCAAGGACGCGCTCGGAGCGCAGGCTTTCCTGCCTGCTTGCACCGCTTGCACCTCGATTTTGTGGGTATGTGCGAGCTGGCAGGGATGCCTGTGCTCCGAGCGCGTCCTTGAGGTCTTTGGGGTCCTTGAGGTCTTTTTCGCCCTAGACCGCCTCAAGGTGCCGGGTGGCTACCTGTTTGAAAACCTCGACAACTTCAGGGTCGAATTGCCTGCCGGAGTTGGCAACAATCTCCTCCAGCGCTTGCCAGGGCGGCATGGCGCGGCGATAGGGGCGGTCGGTGGTCATCGCGTCAAAGGAATCGGCGACCGCCACGATGCGGGCGCCTAAGGGAATAGTGTCGGAATTGGAATCGGTATCGGTATTGGAACGGGTTGCGTCGGATTCCATTTTGCTGACAAAGTACCGATGGTGAGCAAGCACGATCGGGACCACCTCCTTGAGGACTCCCCCGACCGACGAAAGAAGGCGTGCTCCCTTCTCGGCATGCGATTCCAGGTAGGCCTGTTCGCCCGTACTGAGAACGGCGGCCTTTCGAAGGACTTCGCCGCTTATCTCGATCTTCCCGATATCATGAAGCAGGCCCGCCACCCGGATGTTGTCTATCTCGGCCGCAGAAAGACGCATTTCAGCGGCAATCGCCGAGGCCAGTTCCGACACCCTTACCGAGTGTCCCTTGGTGTAGGGATCGGTTGACTCCAGATACTTGGAGAGGATCTCCAACACCCCGATGTAGGCATGCTTCAGGTCTTGAAGCTGCCGTTCCTTTACCTCGTAAAGGCTCCCGACGGCGACGCTGGTGAGGATCAAAAAGCCTCCCCACCCACAGACAGCCGCGGTATCGTGCCAGATGCGGGTCGCGGCAAACATCCTGTCGGGGAAGAGCAAGGCACTGAAGAGGACGAGGAGGATCGAGAGCACGGCGGCGAGGAGCCCGGATCGCTTGCCCAGGAAATAACCGGCCACCAGAACGGGCAGGAAGTAAAAGTCGAGAACCACGCTGGTGTTCTCAACAAGGAGAGTGCCCAAAAACGCGACGACCAGAATGACGAATACGAGGATCCGTTCAAAATTCCGCAGGAAGAACTGCTTAAGGTTATCCATGGTCCGTATTCACCTCGCCAGGTGGATTCTAAACCAAATCGGGCAATTGTTTAACAGAGAATCTGAGACCCATGGATCCCAAAATGGCCGGCCGCCCTTACAGGTGATCCTACTTGCCCAGTCGTTTCCGCACCAAAGCCACGGCTGCGGCCGGTTCGAGAGGAGCTGAGAACCAGAAGCCCTGGCCCAACTCGCACCCCAGCCTGCGGAGCTCCTGCAATTGCTCTTTGGTCTCGATTCCTTCGGCGACAACGTGCATCCCCAGGTTCCTAGCCAATGCGACAATCGCCTGAACGATTTCACCGCTTCGCTTTTCGGAGCCAAGGTTGCCTACGAAGGAACGATCGATCTTCAGAGTATCGCAGGGGAGTCTCTGGAGATGGCTTAACGAGGAGTAACCGGTGCCGAAGTCGTCGATGTAGACTTTCACCCCCAGCGCCCGCAGCCGGACCAGTTTCTCGCCGACTCCGGCCGGATCCTCGGCCAGGGCGCCCTCGGTTAACTCCAGGATGAGAGTGGAAGGGATGATTTTCGACTCTTGGATGATGGCCGCCACGGTCTCAACTATGTTGGCCTGCTGGATCTCGCGGGGAGACAGGTTCACCGAGACGGATGCCTGCGGATGGTACTTCTGCCATTCGTGTGCGTATCGACAGGCTTCTTTCAATACCCAGGCACCGATCGGGACAATAATGCCGGTCTCTTCGGCGACCGAGATGAACTCACAGGGCTGAAGGAGTCCCCTGGTCGGGTGTCGCCAGCGCACCAGAGCCTCGAAGCTCTGGACCATATTGGTGCGTATGTTGACGATTGGCTGGAAATGGACCACGAACTCACTGCGGTCAAGAGCGCGCCTCAAATCCGTTTCGAGCGCGAGGAGTGCGACCGCTCGATGATGCATCGTCCCGTCGAAGATCTCATAGCAGGATTTGCCGCGTGCCTTCGCCCGGTACATGGCGGTGTCGGCATCCCTGAGAATTTCCTCGGGGTGCTTGTAGTGCGCCGCCCCGGCGGCTATGCCCACGCTGGCCGATGTGAAGATCTCGTGCTCACCCACCTTGAAAGGCAGCCGCAGCCGGTCTAGCAGCCGCTCGGCGATCCGGCACAGGTCCGCTTGGTCGCTGACGTCGTTCGCCAGCATGGCGAATTCGTCCCCTCCCAGCCGCGCAATGGTGTCACCGTGACGCACGAAAGCCTGCAGCGAATGGGCGATCGTGATCAGCAGGCGATCCCCGACGCTGTGTCCCAGGCTGTCGTTGATGTTCTTGAACCGATCCAGATCCATGAACAACACGGCGTACGAGTAAGAGGCCCGCCGACGCGACTGACTCATGAGCTGTCCGAGGCGATCCAGGAACAAGGCACGGTTGGGGAGACCCGTCAGGGGATCGTGAAAGGCGCTGTAAGCAAGCTCCTCCTCGACGTGTTTGCGGCCGGTAACGTCGGTCAGAGAACCGGCCATCCGGTATGGGCGTCCGGCCTGGTCTCTGACCGCCAGGGCACGAGCCAGGACCCAGCGGTAGGAGCCGTCCCGGTGCCGGCTTCGGTACTCAATGGTGAAGTGCGGGGTGCCGCCCTCCAAATGGGCCGTGATCGCCTCCTGCACCACGGGGAGGTCTTCGGCGTGAATGGTGGCAAACCATTCGCTCGCACTGCCCGGGTGATTTTCCGGCTGCCAGCCGAGCATCGCCCCGTAGCGCGGTGAGAAGTAGATCTGATCGGATCGCAAATCCCAGTCCCACACGCCATCGTTCGCTCCCTGCACGGCCAGGGCGTAACGCTCTTCGCTCTCCCGCAGGGCTTCCTCCGAGGTCTTGCGCGCAATGGCGTAGCGGATCGACCGGGCGATGAGGTTCTGATTAACCTCCCACTTTACCAGGTAATCCTGAGCTCCTTTCCTGACGGCTTCGGAAGCCAACTCATCATCCTTGGTGCTGGTCAGGACGATAATCGGGAGTCTCGAAGCGACAGCATGCACCCTTTCGAAAGTAGTGATTCCTTCGCAGTCCGGCAGGGAAAAATCGAGCAAGACCAGGTCGACTCGGGAAGTGCCCTTCAGTATTGCGGTGGCCAAGCCGACCCGGTCGACGCAGGTCAGGCGATACGATATCCCGGAGAGCGACAGCATCTCCCTTATGAAATCGGCGTCGCTTGGGCTGTCCTCGATGAGAAGGACTTCGATCGAGTCATCGGACACCGCCGGCTCGTGATGCGCCGGCAGCGGCACGGGCCTTGGAAAGCCGCTACGTGGCCCGGCCGTGAGACCCGCGTCGTACTCCTCCGTCGTCTCGGGAGCAGGTGCCAGCGAACTTCGGTTCGGGGGTTCGATTGGTTCAAGCACTTTCTCGGGTCTCCTCAGACACTGAGTCAGCGACAGCGGGGAGGGTCACGTAGAAGGTGGAGCCGATACCGACCTGGGAATCAACCCAGATACGACCTCCGTATTCTTCGACGATTCGCTTACAGATCGCCAGTCCCATCCCGTTCCCGGGGAAGTCCCGGGTTGGGTGTAGGCGCCGGTGCATTTGAAAAACACGGTGAAAATCAGCCCGGTCAATTCCGATCCCGTTGTCTTTTACCGAGAGCAAGTGGACCGAATCGACGCACTCCGCCGTGATCTCCACCCGGGGAGGCGCCGCGGACCTGAACTTCAGAGCGTTCTCCAGGAGGTTCTGGAATAAACGCACCATGTCGTTCAGGCCGGCCGCAACGACTGGGAGCCGGGAGATCGTGATTTCCGCCCCCGACTCCTCAATGCCGGCTCTCAGATTGGCCATGGCGCTGTCAACTGCTGCTCGGAGGTCGGTGATTTCGCCTGCGTCTTTCCCCTTGCCGGCCCTCAGAAACTTGAGGTAGTCGTCGAGCATTTCCCTCATCCGACCAGACGCGTCAACGACATGTCGGAGGTATCTTTTGGTGTCCGGGTCTGCTTCTGCCAGCCTCTCCTCAAGCAACCGGCTGAATCGAGAAATTCCTCGCAATGGCTCTTGAAGATCGTGAGAAACGGCCTGGAGCAACTCGACCGATTGGCTCGTGGAGGAGGGCGCCGAATCGGGGATCTCAGGTCCGGGTGCCTTTTTCCCCGGGCCGGGTTGGGTAGGAACCGAACCCAGGCATGCTTCGACTCGTTGAGCGAGCCTCAGATATCCGCGCGGGGATTTGCCTACATAGTCGGCAAATCCACCTTTCAGTGCATTGCGGGCGATTTCCTCTCCGCCGCAGCCGGTAAACATGACCACGGGGCATTCGCAGAGGAACCGGCGGAGTGTCCGCAGGACGTGGAAGCCATCAGCCCAGCCCAGCCGGTACTCCGTGACCGCGAGGTCGAAGCTTTCCTCGAGCAGGGCACGCTCCAGGGCGTCCTCGTCCGCGGCCCGAACGATCTGTGCGTCCTTCAACTCCCTGCTTAAGACAAAAAGGGCGAGAGCGCTGTCGTCGACGTTATCATCTACCAGCAAGATTCGCCTCGAACCCACCTTCCCCGCCTTGTGGAAACGAGAACCTTCGACAGGTGACTACACCGTCACCGACACTCACCTCGCCGTGAGAGACTTCCGATACTTCCGCTCGGAACCTGATTATGATTGAAACGGTTCGCAGGGGGCAAACGCTACTGGACCCAGTAAGTCTGTCCCTACGCGGCGTCTGCTCCCGGCCTGACTAGACTCCCTTCCGAAAAGAACAGAGCCTACAAAAGCTGGCTTTTTATAACAGGATCATACTCCGTTTTGCGAAGAAAGAAAGCGAATTTATGCGTAATTCGCGGTCTTCGTCAGGTCACAATTCCGGGTCGGGAAAAAAGGCGTGTCACGATCCAAGTTTGTCCACTATCATGTGATGCAGATTCGAAGGAGGGTTCGTGAAAAGACTCGCCAATACTGCAATCGCGGCCATAATCATTGGGCTCCTTTTCTCCGCTGCACAAGCACGCGACGACGGGCGCCAGATGGAATCGAGATTCAGACTTAACTATGTCGGCTACTTCTCGCAGGCGGACAAGATCGCGCTGTTTCTCTCTGACACTCCAGGCGCCAAACCTTGGGACTTGGTCGACGCGTCTGGGAAGACGCTCGCTTCCGGTACGTCCCGCGATTACGTTCGCGCGGATTTTGCGTCCGGCGACAGCTTCTTCCGGATCGACTTCTCCAGCTTTACAGGCGCCGGCAGCGGTTTCCGGCTGAGCATAGATGGGCAGCGTTCCGAACCGTTCGATATCGTGCGCGGGAACCCGTACGGGGATCTCGCCGCCCACGCTTTCGACTATTTCAAAGACCACCGAACCCCGGAGTATACGTTCGATCAGTTCGTGCACAACTGGGCGGCCGGGAGCATAAAGGGCCCCTTCTGGAACGACGCGGGCGACAAGGGGTTCTACACAACCAATACCGCCTTGGCGGCCTGGATGCTCATGAACCTGTACGAAAGGTACCCGGAGGCCAACGCATCCTTCGGCCTTGGGGTCACCCTGTACGATGAACTGCTTGTCGGGACTGACCTGATGCACAAGGTGATTCTGCCCGGGCAGAAACTGGCGGTCCCCAAGCTCCACACCCACGTGCCTGCCTGGGGGCCCTGTCCTCCCTACAAGGGAGGCGCCTCCTGCATTTCGAAGCCGGAGACGAAGGCCACTTTTGCCGTCGCGCGGACCCTGGCACAACTCGCCCGCCTGCACGTTCGCGAGAAGCGGCCAGACGCCGCTCGCAAAGCGTTCGATCAAGCCCGAACGGCCTTTCGGAACGCCCGCACGGAAGCTCCCGTCTGCCTTGATTTCAAGGACTTTGGAGGCGAGGGCGGTATCTACCCGGATAACGACAATTACGCGCTGTGGCGGAATCCCAAGCGCAACCGAAATCCCTGTTATCCGGACCGAAACAACATCCAGGACGACGAGTACGCGGCGTTGGTGGAAGTGTATCTGACGGCCCGGGCTCTGAAGGACCCTGTGGCCAAGGGCCTCGGCGAGGAGGTCTCCAGGCACCCGCGCTTCGGGGATATCTCAGAGTTCTGGTGGGCCGCCGTCGCCCCTATGGGCAATGTCTCGCTCCTCACCCTTCGGCCGGAAGGTATTGACCTCGCCCCTGTCCGGGCGGGCCTTTTCGCCTATTCTGAAGAGTGCATCAAGCAGATGGGAGCAGGTTATCCGGGGGTGACCAAGGACGTGCGTTCAAACCGTTGGGACGCCGGCGATCTGGATGATGTAGATAATAACTGGCGATGGGGATCCAACCGGCTGATACTTGACGATGCAATAGTGCTGGCCGTCGCCGCCGAGGAAAAACGGACTGCGGGCGAGAAGGCGGCAGCCGCCCGCTACGCGCGCTACGCGCTCCGGGTCATGGACTTCCTCCTCGGAACCAATGCCATGGCCTTGTCGATGGTCTCCGGCTTCGGTGAGAATGCCGTCGAACGCCTGTTCGACTGCTGTGTGCCGAACACCGAGCGGGGTAAGCTCGCCCTCGGCCCCAACAACTGGACCAACGCGGACGATCCGGATATGCCGGCCTTTGGTTCATTGCCCGGCATGAAGATGATGCCCAGGACAGGCACGGGATGGGCAGCGCGTGAGGTGGCGATCGATGCCAACGCGCCCCTGGTCTGGATGGCATGGTGGGCCGAGCATAAGGCGGCGGACTTGCTCGCGCTCGCGCCGGGATCGTGAAAAGCAGGGCGAAGGGGCGGAGGGGCGGAGGGGCGAAGGGGCGAAGGGGGATATCGAATATCGAACAAGGAATGATGAATCTCGAAGGAAGGAAGCAATGATTCAAATCCTTATCCTTCCTTCGACATCCCTTCTCCCCTTCTCCCCTTCGCCCCTCCGCCCCTGCCGTTTGTGGTACAAATGAAAAGAGGGGCCTTTCGTGAAACGCATTCTGATAATCCTCGTGGTGGTTGTCGTCCTCTATGGGGCTGGCTGCCTTGCGCTGCTTTACGCCATGTACGAGCCTCCGGCAACCTTTGGCAAAATCATGGCGAAAATAGAGAACCCGGCGGTGTTCATGCTGTTCCCCTTCCGACGGCTCTGGTTCGTCGCGCGAGGGGGGGATCTTGAGCCGGGAGACGTTGCGCCGGACTTCACGTTGCCTGAACAGAACTCCCGGGCACCCGTCAGGCTTTCGTCATTTCAGGGGGACCGGCCCGTCGTCCTGGTTTTCGGGAGTTACACTTGACCGCCCTTCCGGCGGGAGGTTCCCGCCTTGAACCGACTCTACGAGCGTTACAGGGACCGGGCGGCGTTCTACGTAGTCTACATTGAGGAAGCCCACCCGGTGGACGCCTGGCAGGTTGACGACAACGTCGAGCAGAAGGTGTTATTCAAAAATCCAGTTTCGGGCGAGGAGCGTTCCTCGGTGGCCGGCGTCTGTCTCACCAAGCTCGGTATCAAACTGCCGGCTCTCGTCGACGATCTGAAAAACACGGCCGAACGGGCGTACACAGGATGGCCGGACAGGTTGTACGTCGTCGACCGCCAAGGCCGCATCGCCTTCAAGAGCCCGCCCGGCCCCTTCGGGTTCCGCCCGGCCGAGCTGGAAAAGGCGCTGGAGCGGGTGCTGGCAAAGTAGTTGTAAAGGACCTCAAAGACCTCAAAGACCCCAAGGACATGGCAATGACAACGTCTTTGGGGTCTTTGGGGTCCTTGAGGTCCTTTTGTGCCTAGTCCGCCACCTCCAGATCCGGGTTCTCCGGGCCGAAGTGTTTCAGCATCACGAGCGGGTCGGCCTTCGAGGGATTGGTGATTTTCACACCCTCGCGCGCGGCTTCTTCCGTCACAAAGAACTCGTCACAGGTCAGCTGGCCGAACCGGATCATCGTGGGGGTCTCAACGTCCCACACCCCCATGGTGCCATGCCCCTGCATCATGATCAGTCCGTACGCGGCTGAATCCGTGATCGTGACACTCGCTCCTGGGAGCACGGTCAATTCTTTCGCGCTGAAGGCTTTCGATTTGTAGCAGATCCAGTCTTCGACATAACCTTCGGCCTTCATTTGCTCGACTGGCCGCACGGCGTGTGGGCGCATGAAGCGGTGCTTCGCGAAATCGGGGTCGACGTTCTGGTCCCAGTCAACGACCTCCATCAGGTAATCGATATCGTTTAGCCGGGCCTTAGGCGTGTCTTTCCAAAGCAGCTCTGCCGGGACAATCTGGTCGCCGGTCAGCGACTGGTACATGGCAAAGACGTCCGAGGCCTTCTGCGGTTCATAGGTGCACAGGCTTCCCGGCGCGTGCAGCACGCCAGGCGGGACATCCCAGCCGGTTCCCACTTCCAAACGATAGGCTCGGGAAATGTTGGTGATCTTGTTGTCGCCCTTGATGAAGTCAGCCAGGCACTGGCGCAGCTCTTCGCGGGTGGTCCCGGGATTCAGACCAAAGAACGTGTAAGGGAAGTCGCCGCCGTGGTTATTAACCTGGGGCGGGAAGTAGTAAGCTTCGGGTTTCCCCGCCTGTCCCGTCAACCGGGCGTGCTCGTCCCGATGGTGGATATGATGGGGAAGGGCTCCTTTGTTGTCGAAGAACTTGGAATACATCGGCCAGCGCCCGTATTCGTTCCAAAGGCGATCCCCGATTATCTGGCCCTTCAGCTCCTGGATGGCTTCGCGAAGCAGGGTCTGCGTCCCGTCTTCGCCCACGATGAAACTCAGGCCTTCATTGGGACCGGTAAGAGGTCCGTTGTCCGCCGGGGTGGTAGACGCGAACCAGCGCTCATCTATCCCGCCGCGCGGCCCGCCAAGTGCGTAGTAATCATCCGGGTGAAGCTTGATGCGGCGTCCCGGCACACAGAAGGAACGAGGCACCCAGTTGGGTGCCAGGCGAACAATCCCCTTGCCCTGCTCAATAGCCCTTTCAGCTTGAGTTTTCACCGACATGTCTCACTCCTTTTAAAGCGACAGAAGGGACACAAGGGACAGAAGCGACCTTCCCCTGCAGCGGATCGCTTCTGCCCCTTGTGTCCCTTCTGTCGCTTTACTTTCGCACTTCTTCCCAGCTGTGTTCTCTTGCCGACGCCAGCACGGCGTCGCAGACGTATTGCGTTGCCAGGGCCTCCCGGAATGTGGGCGAAGTCGGTTCGCCTTTGGCCAGGTTTGCGAGGAAATCGGCGACCTGATGCACGAATGTGTGTTCGTAGCCGATCTGAAGACCCGGGACCCACCATTTATCCATGTAAGGCATGTCCGCGTCAGTCACATGGATCGAGCGCCAGCCGCGCGTGATTGACTCGTCACGGTGATCGAAGTAGCTCAGGCGGTGAAGGTCGTGCAAATCCCAGGCGATCGAGGCGTGCTCGCCGTTGATCTCCAAGGTGTAGAGAGCTTTGTGGCCCCGGGCGTAACGGGTCGACTCGAAGGTTCCCATCGACCCGTTCGCAAACCGAGCAAGAACGGCACAGGCGTCGTCGATTCCGACCGGTTCGACATTCCCGGTCAGGTTGTGTTTGCGCTGTTTCACGAATGTCTCTGTCATCGCCGTGAGGCGCTCGATTCGGCCGTTAAACCACAGGGCGGTGTCAAAACAATGGGCCAGCAGATCGCCGGTGACCCCACTGCCGGCTACGCCTGCATCCAGCCGCCACAATCCCTGCCCGCCCTGCGGGAGATCTGCGGAGATTGTCCAGTCCTGGAGGAATACAGCTCGGTAGTGAAAGATCTTGCCTAAACGGCCCTCGTCGATGAGGCGTTTGGCGAGCGTCACGGCCGGCACACGACGGTAGTTGTACCAGACGGTATTGGGCACGCCGGCGGCCTCGACGGCTTCCACCATTTCCAGGGCCTGGCAGCCATCCATGGCGAGCGGCTTTTCACAGAGCACTGTCTTTCCAGAACGCGCGGCCGCGATCGCGATCTCCCGGTGAACATTGTTGGGAGCGCAAATATCCACAGCATCGATGTCGGGTCGCTCGATGAGGCGGCGCCAGTCCGTCTCGACCGATTCATAGCCCCATTGATCCGCGAAAGCCTTGGCCTTGAGCTCATTTCGGGCGCAGGCCGCCTTCAGGACCGGCTGGTACGGAACGTCAAAGAAGTGGTTGACCTTTCGGTAGGCATTGGAATGGGCTCGCCCCATGAAACCGTATCCGATAAGCCCGATGTTCAGCTTTGTTCGCATCGCTTTCACTCCGTGGCGTACTTGCGGTTCAGCTCATCCACCGCCTTCTTGCTCTCGGCGGTGACCGGCCAGGCGTCCGGCCAGAAGCACAGGTCGATCGTCCACCAGTCGTGCCCCATGTCGTTTCTCAACAACTCTGGAATCAGCTGGTCAAAGGGGACGCATCCCTGCCCGAAAGGCGCATGGGTCGATGTCTCTTCGTCGTGAAGGGTACCATCCGAGTCGATCAGGTGCAGGTGGTTGATCTTTCCCCTGAGCTTCTGCGCCAGCTCGACGACTCCGCCGGGGAGGGTTTCCCGCGCTCCGGGCTGACGGGAACCGTGCACGGCGACCATGTATCCGTGGCAGGAGTCAAACAGAACGCCGAAGTTGTCGTGGTTGACTTCCTCGACAATTCGGAGGATGTCGGAAGGCTTGTTGAAAGCAAACCCCGGTTCAAACTCCCAACTCAAACGTACTCCGCTGTCGGCAGCCTCGGCCGCACAGCGCTTCCAGGTCGAAACGACACGCTTTCGAGCGGCCTGGGGGTCGAGCTTTTCAAAGATGGTCGGAGGCTGCACGCTGTCGACCCTGATGGCCGGGATTCCGAGGTCCCGGCAGAACTCAAGGTTCTTTCGAAATTCGGCCAGGTAGGCACTCTGGTCTTCGGTGTCGATCAGGTGCTGACTCCAGAGGTTCGCGGCCAGACCGGACCAGTCGAGCCCCAGTCGGCGCAGTTGGTCCCGGCACTCCTGGCGCTGCTCTCTGTTCGGCATCTCGTCCGGGTTGGGATGGGGCGGAAAACCGCCCAATTCCACTCCGTCAAAACCGAGACGCTTGAGATTCGAGATCACCTCGTTCCAGGAGACCGGATGTTTCGCGTACGGACCAATCGTGTAAGCCCAGGTTCCGATTGAGATTTTTTTCATGGGTGTCTCCTTAGAGAGTAGAAAAGACCGGAAGGACCTGAAGGACGGTTGGTTGCCTCAGGTCCTTCCGGTCTTTCCGGTCTTTCCGGTCCTTCGTCCCTTACTTCGCCTTTGCGAGCGCGTTCTTTGCCCGATCCAGCGTGCGTTGGTTCTGCGAAACACCGAGGACCTTCTGCATGGCCGCCTTGACCTCGGCCGGCTTCTGAGCCACGATGGCGTCGGCGATCAGAACGGCGGCTGCCCCAGCCTCTTCGCGTGTCGCCGGATTGTCGAGGTGTTGCATCGCCATATCCAAAGCGTCGGGTGTCAGGGTCTTGCCGAGCAGGCTGAGCAGCATCTTCTTTTCGTCGTCGGTCTTTACAACCGCGGAAGCTTCCCGGCACATGCCCCACCGCTGGGAATCAGTCACGTCCGGAGAACCTGCGAGCAGCGTATAGCCGCGGACGGCGAGGGTCCTGTCACTGGGATCTCTTGGATTCTGGGCGACAGCCAAGAGATCGGGTGCGGCATCGGCCGATTTCCAGGACGCCAGAGCTCGCACGGCGGCTCGCTGAACGTCGACGTTCGCGTCCTTTGTCGCCACACGAACCGCGCGCAACGCCTTCTCACCTCCGAGGGCGGGGAAAACGCGTATCAGGGCGCACTGGTGTTGTGGTTGCACCACCGGGAGCAGTTCCACCAGGCTGCTGACATACGCCTCCCGGTCGGTCGACCTGATGCCAAGGTCACTAAAAGCCTCGGACATGAGCGTCAGATCCTCCGGCTCCGTTGCGGCGCGGAACCGCCCAATAAGAAAAGGCAGATCCGAAGGGCCGCCCAGTTTCCCCAGGACTCTGATAGCCCCCCGCTGAACCTTGGGTTCGGGATCGGCCGCGGCACGAGTCAGCTCCGCCAGTCCGGCCGGTGCACGCCTTACCTCGAGGAGCTCGAGAGCCGACACCCGCATTTTGGCGTCAGGGCTCCGTAGCAAGGCAATCGCTGCGCGGTCTGCCTCACCGCCCGGAAAACTGGATAGGCAGTCGACTGCCGCTTGGGCAACCAGGGGCTCGGAATCTGACAGCGTCTCGACGAGCAATGGCACCGCCGCCGGATCAGCTATCTCAGTCAAAGCTCGAAGTGCCTCGATGCGTACCGGCCGTTCAGCCTTCCGGGCGAGCGGCATGAGGGCCGGTACCGCGTCCTTGTCCCCTCGCTTTCCGAGCGCCTGAACGACCGGGATCTGCCGGTCTGCAACGGGCGAGCTCAGCGCGGCAATCAACAGCGACGAAACGCCCGGGTCTTTCATCTGCACACTGGTCTTGACGGCGGCAGCGAACAGGACGGGATCCTCGCTCCTCAGAGTTTCGGATAGGAGGGTGAGACCCTCTTTCCCGCGAGACAGCACCGCTCCACGCAGCGCTCCAGCTCGAACCTGGTGAGGCGCCCCGCGTGTCGCCTGGACCAGGTCATAAACGGCCGTGGCCCCCGCCATGTCGCCTTTGGCCGTCATGCTCTCGGCCACGCGGAAGAGAGCCTCGAACGCGGCGAGTTGATTGGCGGCCGCGGCAACTCTCAGATGGTTACGCAGAATCTTCGTGGCCGGCTCATTGCCAATTCTTCCCAAAGCTCTCAGAGCCGCCTGCACCACGTCAGGTTCGGTATGATTTAACAACCTCGAAAGTGACTGTACGGCGCTCGCGTCCTTTCGCACGCCTATGCTGCCGATCACTCCCACCAGCGGCTTGCCCTGCACGCTCCCGAGAGCGTCACGCAGGGCTTTGTCGACTGCCGGGTCGGGGATCGGTTCCAAGGCATAACGGGCCATGTGCGAGAGTTCTTGGTCCCCAAGGAGTGCCGCCAGGGGTGCCACCGCATCCTTCGTCCCAATCACCCCGAGTTGCCGGCAAGCGTCTGCTTTCTCTTTCCTTGACGCCTTGGATTGCAGAACGGAAATCAATTTCTGCACATTTGCCTGAGTGCTCTCCGGGACGGTCTGGGCGGTCAGCTGGACAAAACCGGCTACTCCCAGAGCGATGCTCAGAATCATTGCTGTTTTTCGACTTAACATGATGTATTCCTCGCTCGAACGGCAGGCCGCAATTAAAGTCAAATAATCCAGGGTTCGCGCATCGCCCGCGAACGGAGCCGGTTCGCCTCCGGATCGTTGACGAATTCTTCCTTGACCGGGTCATAACGAAGATCGCGCTTGACCCAGATGCAGATGTTGGCAGCATGCACCGTGGCCATCGCGTAGTGCATGACCTTCTCATTGGCCACCGTCGGACGACGTGACTTGATGCAATTGAAGAGATCCCGGCCATGATTCATCGGCCGCTGAGTACGAGCCTGGTAGTCGGAGACCAGCTTTTTGAAATCTCCGAGCATGGCAGGGGAGGAGACATCAGGTCGCTCATATCCATCGGCTATCGACACCCATCCTTCCTTCCCCTCGAACCGGACGCCGCACGTGCCTCGCCAGCCCTCCAGTTGAAAGACCATCTTCACGCCGTTCGCAAAACGCGTGATCATGCCGTCTCCCGTCTTGTTGTGCGGGTATTGATACTCGACGGCGGATGTCTCGCCGACGCCGAGAGCCGCCTGGCACTGAGCAAACGTGTGTGCGCCCCACTCTCCGATACAGCTGGTGTGAAAGTCGTAGTGGCCCCGCCACTGTCCTCTCACGTAGGCCGAGTTGAAGGGTCGCCACGGACAGGGACCAAGCCACAGGTCCCAGTCCATTTGTTCACGCGGCGGTTCGGGTTCCGCGGGCAGCCAGTCGTGGCGCAGCTCGGCGGCATCCCAGGGGGCGATATGCGCCCGAACCGTGTGGATCTCGCCCAATCGACCGGTTCTGACGAGCTCGTTGGCGAAAGTGAAATTCGCCTCGCTCAACCGCTGGACCCCGGTCTGATAGACCCGGCTGTAACGTCGCGCCGTTTCAACGACCGCGTGGCCTTCGGCGATGGTCATGCAAGACGGTTTTTCTGAGTAAACGTCTTTCCCGGCACGCATTGAGTGTATTGAGGCCAGGGCGTGCCACCGGTCTCCGGTCGCGATCAGGACGGCGTCGATATCGGTGCGTTGCGCCAAGAACTCGCGGATATCGCGGAACGTCGCGCAGTCGGTGTTTCCGTAGCGCTCGTCCACCATCCGCTTGACGTTTTCGCGGC
>RPQK01000012.1 GCA_003819755.1 Acidobacteriota bacterium
CGAAGCGCGCGCGGAGGTTGTAGAAGTAGCGGAAGGTCAGGACTACGACTCCCACCCCGAGGATCATTAACACGATGTCGGTCAACGCCAGCGTGTAGTTGGCTGCGGTGAGGTGCCGGCGCAGCAGAATGACGAGAGACGTGAGCGTCGTGACGATCATGAATCCTGCGGGAATAGCCGTAAACCAGTACTTGCGCGCTTTCTGAGCCAGCCAGGCGGTCACTGCGATGAGAGTCAGCGCGGCCAGCAGTTGATTGGCGGCGCCGAAGATCGGCCAGATCCGCAGGTAGGCATTGGTGAAAGTCAGCGACAGAAATCCGGCAACAACCAGAAGACTGTTGAAAATACGGTTGCGCAGGATCGCCGGAGGATTGTCCATCACCGTCAGCCACAACTCTTCAAAGAGGTAACGGGAGAGCCGGACGAGGGCGTCGATGGTGGTTACGAGAAATCCTTCGAGCAGCAGAATTCCCCAGATCGTGCCCAGCACTTTCGGTAGCCCAAGACTCATGTTCAGGATGCTCCCAAGGCCGAGCGCGAAGGCCAGGGGTGCATTGCTGCCGCCGGTTGTCGGGTAGACAATGCTCTTGTACTTCTCGAAGTCCATCCCCCCTGAGATCAACAGGATTACACACAGGGCGAGAAGTCCCTCGAGCAGCATTCCACCGTACCCGATGATCCGCGCATGCTTCTCGTTATGGAGCTGCTTGCACGTTGTCCCGCCACAGACGAGCCCGTGCGCACCAGACGCCGCGCCGCAGGCTATCGTGATAAAGAGGAAGGGCCACAGGACCCCCAGGTTCGGGGCCGACATAGCGCCTTCGAGGTTGAACGAGGGGATACCAATGGAGACACCGCCGATGCCCGCGCCGATAACGCCGACGACCATCGAGGCCAGGCCCAGGAACAGGATCTGAGCGTTTACGAAGTCACGCGGTTGAAGGATGATCCAGACCGGGATCCAGGCGGCGAAAAAGACGTAACAGGTGATGATTACGATCCAGACAGTAGGGTCAAGGGTGATCGGAAAATAGTAACCAAAGACGATCGACCCCATTGAAACCACAAATGCTATGAAGGTGACCGCCCAGACATTGATCTTACGCTTGTAGATCAGGTACCCGATAAACGGAGCGAGGAGCGTCATCACAATGACGGACATGGACGCCACGCCTCCAATCTGCACCCGCATTTCGCCTCCCTGATCGATCATGTGGAGGCCACCGCCCGTAGACGCCGTGATATTGACGTCATCCGGGGGCAGGGTCGAAGTCAGGGCAATGGCGGTTAGCTGAAGGAATGCCGCACATACGAGCAGGCACAACAGGATCGCGAAGAGAACATAAAAGACGAACCCCGTCTTCCCGAGCGTGCGCCGAGCCACTTCGGCGATTGACTTTCCCCCTTCACGGACAGCGACGAACAGGGCCGTGAAATCGTGCACTGCGCCGATGGTGATGACCCCGACCATGATCCACAGCCATGCCGGGACGAACCCGAACAGCAGGGCCAGTGTTGGGCCGACGATCGGTCCCGCCGCCGCAATGGCGGCAAAATGATGACCGAACAACACGATCGGCTTCGTCGGAATGTAATCCACCCCGTCATTAACGGTAAAAGCGGGTGTCGGCCGGTCTTCATCGACTCCCAGCTGCCGGGCGATATAACGGCTGTACACCGTGTATCCGAGAATGAGGAGTAACGACGATCCGATCATGACGACGGCAATATTCATGGCGGTCTCCTTGGTGCTCCTGGCAAGGCGATGGTAGCAGAGCGGGAGAAATGCAGGCAAGCAAGGACCTCAAAGACCTCAAGGACCCCAAGGACTGAATCTCGTTGTGTCCTTGAGGTCCTTGAGGTCTTTGAGGTCTTTTCAAGTTTCCGCAATCCTTAACCCTTCCGCACCCTGATGATAGAATTAGGTCATCCCAGCCCATCGGGCGGAAAATTCAGGCAGATATGCGACTTAGCGACTTTCACGGTCCTAATGCGGCCTACATTATCGAGCTTTATGAACGCTTCCGTCAGGATCCCGGCTCTGTCGATACCCACACGCGATCCGTATTCGAGCGGTGGCAGCCGGAGGCGGACGGAGACGGGGTCGGGACGTCGGGAGCTCAGGCGGCGGTACCCGTTGGCGTCCTCAAGATCGTCAGCGCCGCCAATCTGGCGCAGGCCATCCGGGAGTATGGCCATCTCGCGGCCCAGCTCGACCCGCTGGGCCGGAAGCCGTCCGGCGAGCCATCCCTCTCCCCGGAGTTTCATGGGTTGACCGAAGAAGACCTGAAGGCGCTTCCTGCTTCAGCCGTCGGTGGCCCGATTGCGGAGCAGTCTGCGAATGCCCTGGAGGCAATCCATGCCCTTCGTTCCGTCTACAGTTCGACACTCGGGCACGATTACGACCACCTGCGCAACTTCGAAGAACGTCGGTGGTTGCGGGAAGCGGCGGAAACGAGACGCTTTCACCCGAGCCGGCTTCCGCTCGACGAGAAGGAACTGCTGGACCGCCTGACCCAGGTCGAGGTTTTCGAGCGCTTTCTCCAGCGTGCCTTTCCGGGAAAGTACCGATTCTCCATCGAGGGTCTGGACATCCTGGTCCCGATGCTGGACGAGCTCGTCGACCGGGCGGCCGAATCGGGCGCCTGCACGGTCCTGATCGGGATGGCCCATCGCGGGCGTTTGAATGTCCTGGCCCACGTGCTTAACAAGCCGTACTCGGAGATCCTTGCTGAATTCAAGGATCCGGTGACACCCGATATTGCGGACAGCGAATTGGGTTGGACCGGCGACGTGAAGTATCACAAGGGAGCGCGACATCGTTTCGCCGACGAGGCCCCCAGCTGTCTGGTCGTCGCGATGCCCCCGAACCCGAGTCACCTGGAGGCAATTGATCCGGTCGTCGAGGGGATGACCCGAGCTGTCGGGACGCGGGTGGATCACCCCGGACAGCCCCGGTTCGACCCGAGAGTCACCCTGCCTGTCCTCATCCACGGCGATGCGGCCTTCCCCGGACAGGGGGTGGTGGCCGAGACCTTGAATCTATCCCGCCTGTGCGGGTACTGGACGGGAGGGACGGTCCATCTGATTTCGAACAATCAACTGGGCTTTACGACCGTCCCGGAAGATTCGCGCAGCACGATGCACGCGAGTGATCTGGCGAAGGGTTTCGAGATACCGGTCGTCCATGTGAACGCCGATGATGCCGAGGTCAGCCTGGAGGCGATCCGCCTCGCGTTTGCGTACCGCGACCGCTTCCACAAGGACTTTGTGATCGATCTGATCGGCTACCGGCGACACGGCCACAACGAAGGCGATGAGCCGGCGTTCACACAGCCGCGCATGTACTCGGTTGTCCGCGAGCATCCGACGGTCAGGCAGATATGGGCTGATCGCTTGGCAGAACGCGCAGTTGTAAGCCAGGGCGAAGCCGAAGAGCTCGTGCACAAGCATAATCAGGCTCTACAGGATGAGCTGGACGCGCTGGAGCCCGCCGAAGATCTGCACGAGCCGTTGCCCATGCCGCCGCCGGCCGGCCTCGCCCGCCGCGTGAAGACTGCCGTTCCGTTGGAAACCTTGAGGGAAATCAACCGATCGCTGAATCAGTTGCCTGACGGCTTCCACCTGCATCCCAAGCTGGACAAACTGTTCAGCCGGCGGAATTCGGCGTTGGAGAATCCCGACGAGTCGTCGGTCGACTGGTCGGTCGCGGAGCAGTTGGCGATGGCCACGATTCTGGCGGACGGGACTGCGATTCGGATGACCGGACAGGATACCGAACGGGGGACTTTCAGCCAGCACCATGCGGTCCTCTATGATGTCGAGACGCAGGAGCGCCTGGTCCCGCTCCAGTTCTTTCGTCAAGCGAAAGCGGCTTTCGAGGTGTACAACAGTCCGTTGTCCGAGAATGCGGTTCTGGCTTTCGAGTACGGGTACAACATTCAGGAGCCGCAGCGGCTTGTTCTCTGGGAAGCCCAGTACGGCGACTTCGTCAATAATGCTCAGATTGTCATCGAGGAATTCATCGTGTCGGCCCGCAACAAGTGGGGACAGACGCCGTCATTGGTTTTGCTCCTCCCGCATGGATACGATGGAGCCGGGCCGGACCATTCAAGCGGCCGTCTGGAGACCTTCCTGGCTTGGGCGGCCGAGACGAACCTGCGCGTCGCAAATCCAACCACTGCGGCTCAGTACTTTCACCTGCTCCGGCGACAGGCGGCTCTGCTGACCACTGACCCGCTTCCCCTGGTTGTCATGACGCCGAAGAGCCTTCTCCGGCATCCGTTTTCGGCATCCAAACCGGTGGACCTCGCACGGGGTCAGTGGGAACCGGTTATCGATGATCCCGAGCGCAGCGATCAACCGGAGAAGGTCAGGCAGGTTCTGCTTTGCACCGGCAAATTCAGCGTGGACCTCTTTTCGAGCGAGCTCCGATCGCAGAGAGTCGACACCGCGATCGTTCGTTTGGAGCAGTTGTATCGCTTCCCGCAAGACCCCTTGCTTGCTGTGCTAAGCCGGTATCCGAACCTGAAGCTGATCAGGTGGGTTCAGGAGGAACCGGAAAACATGGGAGCTCTGAAGTTCGTGCGGGATCACCTGGGACGTCTGAAGTACCAGCTGGAGTTTGTGAGCAGGGAAAGGAATTCGAGCCCGGCTGAAGGTTCAAGTGCCTTGCACCAGGCCAAGCAGGCGGCCCTGGTGCGCGATTCGTTTGGGGGCATGATGACCGATTGACGGCTCCCGGATTAGGCGTATCCACGAATTACATGAATTACACGAATTGGCTGGGTACCAATTCGTGTAATTCGTGTAATTCGTGGATACGCCTTATCCGGGAGCCAATCGAAATCGAGGGGGAATGGAATGCCGACACAGGTTGTGGTACCTGATTTGGGAGAATCCGTGACGGAAGCGACGATTGCCCGGTGGATCAAGCAGGAGGGTGAACCGGTGGCTACCGGCGAAGCGCTTGTCGAGCTCGAAACCGACAAAGCCAATCTTGAGGTCAGCGCCGAACGGGCGGGGACGCTCCAGTCAGTTAAACGGAAGGAAGGGGATGACGTAAAGGTTGGCGACGTGCTCGCGGTCATAGAAGAAAGCGCGCGGGAAACTCCCGAGAAGAAGCCGGAACAACCGGCACCCCCTCCTCCCGAGCCCGAAGTGCAGCCGGCGAGGCAGCCGCCGGAGAAGGAGGCCCCGGAGCCGGATCGCGCGGAAGAGCAGCAGCCGAAGCCTGAGGTCCCACCGGGGAAAACCCCCGAAATGCCTGGCGTCGAGAAGGAGAAGCCAGAAGTAGAGCGAAAACCCTCGGCCCAGGCCGGAGCTGTGGAGGCCGGCCGTCCGGAAGAGCGAGTCCGTATGTCACGGCGCCGCCGCACGATTGCGACGAGGCTGGTTGAGGCGCAGCGCGCTGCAGCCATGCTCACGACATTTAATGAAGCGGACATGACGGGCGTGATGGAGATCCGGCGCCGCCGCAAGGAGTCCTTCGAGCAACGCCACGGAGTCGGTCTCGGATTGACGTCGTTTTTCGTCAAAGCCTCGATCTCCGCTCTCAAAGAATTTCCGAGGATGAACGCGGAAGTCGACGGCGACAACATGATCATCAAGCATTACTACGATATCGGTATAGCTATCGGGGACCCGGAGGGCTTGGTTGTTCCGGTGCTGCACCACGCCGATCGAATGTCGTTTCCCGAGATCGAAAAGGCGGTCAAGCGTTTCGTCGAGCAGGCGAAAACCGGCAATTTTTCTATCGAGGACCTCCGTGGGGGGAGTTTCACCATCACCAATGGAGGAATCTTCGGTTCGCTGATGAGCACCCCGATCCTCAATCCTCCGCAAGTCGGGATCCTTGGACTCCACCGCATCCAGGAGCGACCGGTGGTAATAAACGGGCAGGTGACGGTGCGACCCATGATGTGCCTGGCCCTGAGTTACGACCACCGCATCGTCGACGGCCGAGAATCCGTGCAGTTTCTGGTGCGGGTCAAGCAATTCCTGGAAGACCCGGAGACTCTTTTGATTGAAGGGTGAAAGGACCTCAAGGACCACCAGCCGTCCTTGGGGTCCTTGAGGTCTTTGAGGTCTTTTCAGCCCGCAAGCCCTCCCCCTGCAACCTCCCGACAACCGCAAGCATCAAACTCTCAGGAGGAAAAATTGAGAGTTGCCGTCTTCAGCACCAAAACCTATGACCAGTGCTTTCTGGAGCATGCGAACAAGAAATTCGGGCATCAACTGGCCTTCTTCGAAACACGCTTGACTCCCGATACCACCCCGCTTGCGAAGGGCTATCCCGCAATCTGTGCTTTCGTGAACGATGAGCTGGATCGGGGCGTCCTCGAGAAACTGGCGGAGGGAGGCACGAAGCTTATCGCCTTGCGCTCTGCCGGTTTCAATCATGTCAATCTGCCGGCCGCGGCCGACCTCGGCCTACGAGTGGCTCGAGTCCCGGCCTATTCGCCTGCTGCCGTGGCCGAGCATACGGTCGCTTTGCTCCTTTCTCTGAACCGGAAAGTGTACCGGGCCTATAACCGGGTGCGAGAAGGCAACTTTTCGCTGGAGGGTCTGCTGGGTTTCGACCTCGAGGGCAAGACAGTCGGAGTGATAGGGACCGGAAAGATCGGCGCGACATTTGCCCGAATAATGCTGGGTTTCAGGTGCCGTGTCCTGGCATTCGATCCGTATCCGAGCCAGGAGTGCGTGGCACTCGGAGTCCGCTACATGGACTTGGACACCCTCTTGTCACATTCCGACATCGTCTCATTGCACTGCCCGTTGACGTCTCAGACGCACCACCTTATCAACCAGGAGTCGCTGAAGAAGGTCAAGCGAGGGGTCATGCTGATTAACACCGGCCGGGGCGCCCTGATCGACACTCGGGCCGTTGTCGAAGCCCTGAAGTCCGGGATCCTCGGTTATCTGGCGCTCGACGTCTACGAGGAAGAGGAAGAGTTGTTCTTCCGGGATCTGTCCGGCCAGGTGATCCAGGATGATATATTTGCCCGGCTGCAGACTTTCCCTAACGTGATCATGACCGGTCACCAGGCGTTCTTCACCGGGGAGGCGCTTACCAAGATTGCCGAGACCACACTCGGGAACATTACCGCCTTTGAGACAGGGCAGGGGACCTTTTACGAGGTGCCGGCGGAGGTGGGAGTCTAGTCCAGGGCTTGACTGGCGGTTGGGGTCGTTTTTTGGCCCGCGGATCTCGCGGATTAACGCGGATCTCGCGGATAAAAGCACAAAGTGCCCCCACTTTGTGCTTTTATCCGCGAGATCCGCGTTAATCCGCGAGATCCGCGGGCCAAAAAACGACCCCGACCGCCAGTCAAGCCCTGGACAGATCCACCGCCACCACCTCATGGTCCAGGACCGAGGGCACCGTCACCCTCAGTACCCCGTTGGCAACACTCGCGCGTGGCGTTCCTCCGGCTTTCAACAGCCGAACTTTGCCGACCTTGGCTCCCCCCGGCAGGCGCAGCTCCACCTCCTGCGCTCCCACCGGGATCAACTCCCGGAATGGCCCCTTCATGAGCATCGGGTTGGTGAAATTGACCAGGTGGACGGTCATCGAATCCTTCTGCCGCCAAACGGTGACATCCAGTATTCCAGGCCCCCTGACGGCGACGGGTCGCAGTTCTTCGATTGCCCAGTTGGCGACATTCGCAAACAGCCGGCCATGGTCGACTGCCAGGATTTGCCAAAAGATCCGGGTAATGTCCCAGGGGAAATAGGCGACCCTCCCTGACCCGATCTCGCGGAGATACAACTCCCGGATCGCAGTTTCCGGCACGCGCGGGAAGACGTCCTCCATGGGCAGATCCGGGTAAGACGGAACCAAAGTGAGAGGGGATGGGAAATCGACCTTGGGTTCAACTTCCAGCCGGAAGACGCCATTAATGATCCGCACCGCGTTTTCCAACCCCGTGAGAGTCGGGTGGAACTGCCCGTCCGCACTGCGCCGGATGCTCAGGTAGGAATTCCGCATAGGGCCATCCATCCGGCCCCGGTAAGATACTCCGAACAGGTCGGCCAGTCCGAAGTCCTTGCGGGGATGGCCCCACTCATCGTAAAGCGACGTCTCGAACGTGGCCAAAAGGCTCCCGCCGGCCTTCACGTAGTCGCGCAACAGGTCGCACTGCTTATCGGACAAGGCGGCGATATTGGGGAGTATCAGGAGTTTGAAGCGCTCTATGTCCGACCGCTCGAGCTTTCCGTCGTGAACCATCTCGAACGGGATACGCTCCTCGATCAGGGCATGATACGCACCACGGGCGTGGTCCTCGACATTCTGATGTGGCTTGCCCTGATCATAGAATTCCCGTGTCTGCTCGGAGTAGACGAGGGCGACTCGCGCGGCGGAGCATTCGTTACGCATGTAACGCTCGTATGAATGGTGCCAGCGGTAGATCTCCTCGACAACGCTGAGCCAGCGCCGATCTATAGGTTTGGCGTTGAATTTGGTGATCCAGGGCCTCAGCCCGTTCGCGATGGCCTCCGCGACCCAGATCCGAATCTCTGCGGCGCTCTGAACCGAGTCCTTCCAGCGATACTGCTCCTCGAGGCCGACGCTGCAGATGCCGCCGACCGGCTTGCGCCCCATGACCGCCCGGAGTTCCTTGCCGTGCTTTCCGTTCAGCCACGGGCACGCCACGCCGCTTCGCCCCTGGCGGTCCTGAAACATAATATCGGCGAGCTCTCCGGTCGTCTTCAACTCGGGCGGGCCGTTGGGCACGCAACGGCAGTCCGGGTTGATCTTCCGGATCTCGGTGTCCCAAAGACGCCAGAGCTCCGTCAGGCGGGCTTGGCGCCAGATAGTCAGCTTTTGACGGGCCGTTTGGTCGGCGTCCGATGCGCGGGGGATATCCAGGCCGGACGCTTGCTTGAAGTTTTTCTGGCAGTGCTCGCAATAACAGGTTCCGTGGCCGGCCCACCGGTTTATGAAGATACCGTCGACCCGATAGAGGGACATGATTTCGCGATGCACTTCGGTCATGAACTCGAAGTTGTAGGGGCCGAGCGCACAGGTGACCCATAGGTCGGGATTGGCCCAGTGGCGCCGCTTCTCGCCTTTCTCATCCACCGCAATCCAATCCGGATGAGCGTCATAGACGTTTTGTCGCACCGCGTGTGGATCGGTCCGTGCCAGGATTACCATGCCGAGCTTGCGGCAGGCGCGGACCATATCGCCAAACGGGTCGGCGTCTTTCATCCAGGCGCTGCGGTAATGAAGGGGGATCTTCGTGGGGTAAAACGAGACGATGCCCCCCGCACTCAAGCAAACGCCTTGTGCGTGGGTCCGGGTGAAATAGTCCACCCAGAATCCCGGATCGTACTGACCGGGGTCATCCTCCACAAAGGCGAGCTGAACCCAACGCATTGGGCGGTCAAACAGGGGATAGACCGACTCTGGGTTCGGGCAGCTGGGAGTCCTCGCATTCGCGCTGCGGGGGAGCAAAGATATTGCGGACAATTCGACAAACTCGCGGCGGTTCATGCGTAGAGCTTAACCATGGATGAGAATGGTGACAAGCCGAAACGCCGTGGACCCTTCCAGGGCGCATCGGGGGTGCTGAGAAGCGGCCTAAAGGGTTGAAAACAGGTTAAATAAAAAGTTGAATCTTCCTTTTAAAAAAAACATATTTCCTGAGACCCGCGTAAACACTGGGTTTTGACAAAAGTGATATGACTTATGGTAAGCGAAAAAGTAAACATCGGTGCCGAGTTGCAATAGTAGTCACGAAGCTCCTTGCTCTGCGGCTTGGCGAATTAATAGAATAATGTACATGTGGGGGGGGATTGAATGGTAGCGACGTCTGATAGTTCTGCGTCTTGCGCTCATTGCCGTTTCCCGGGGCGTTGCCCCCTGGCGGCCATCCCGGGTCTGTTGGCCCGCACTCAGCGGTCACTGGAGTGGCGGTATTACGGACGAAATTGTGTCGTTTTTCGCCAGAACCAACCTGCCACGGGAGTCCTCTTGATTCACTCCGGCTGGCTGCGACTCTACTTTGCCGGCCCTGGCGGCAAAAGGGTTTCGGTGGGCGTTGCCGGGCCCGGTTCTGTACTGGGAGTGGGTGAGATCGTCAGCAGCACCGGGAATGTGCTCACCGCCGAGACCGGCGAAGAGACTGAACTGGAATTCCTGGCTGCCGAGCACCTTCATGAATGCCTTAAAGAAAATCCCGGGCTGGGTGTCGAGCTGCTCCAGGTGGTCGTACAACAAACGCGCGGCCTGCTGACGCAGATTCTGGGCTCCAGCCGCAGCTCGGCTGATCGACGGCTGTGGAGAATGCTCGTTGACCTGAGCAAGTCGTCCGGCCACATCCACAACGGGGCAGAGGTAAGGCTCCAAATCTCGATTCAAGACCTCTCGGACCAGATCGGCTGCACTCGACAGTGGACCTCCAAGCTTCTCAGCGATTTTGAAGAGAAGGGCTGGATTCGGCGGACGGCAGGGTGGATCATCCTCCGATCTGACAGGGTCAACAAGACTGCTGGCAAATCCCGAAAGGTTGTACCAATAGCATCGGCCCGGTAGCGACCGCTAAGTTGAACCCAGGAGAGCCTGCAAAATCGCGGGTGCGGGGAGCTTTTATCGTGGCCGGACTCTCCAGAGTCCGGCAGCCGGACAAGGTCCGGCGAGAATGGACGAACAGCAATTAGGCGGAAGGTGTTTGTCTCCGCCGGGGCTTAGGCCCGGCTGCCGGACTCTGGAGAGTCCGGCCACGATAAAAGCTCCCCGCACCCGCGATTTTGCCGGCTCTCCCAGGTTCCACTTAGCGTGTATGCCTTTGACCCGCCACCTTGTCAGTTTGTCAGTTTGTCAGTTTTCCCCCCTACCACCTCGCCCGCAACATCTGGGCGATCAGCTCATTACTGCGCTGCGCAACAGTGGCGAGCAGGGGAGGGACGACTTCCGGATACGACGAGAGGAGTGAAAGCAACGACTCCTTCGCCAGGAATTCCAGCTCGGTTTCTTCCTCCGTCTCAGCGGTGTAAAGATACGACGAGGATTCGAGCGTTTCTCCGGCGCCCAGGATCCATCCGGCGACGGCATTCCCGAGGTGAGTTTTCTTTCCCTTCGCCTCGATATAGAGTCCCAGCCGCCCGGCCTGAACGAGGTACAAACCTTCCGCCGGCTGATTGTGCTTGAAAACAGTATAGTTTGCGCTGTACCAACGCCATTCTATGAGCGCCTGGATCTTCTCGAAGAGCAGCTCCGGAATCCGAAACGGACATTGCTTTGGGATGCGGCAACGCCGACACCTACCGGATTGCATAATCTAAGAACCCTTCGTCTGCTGCAGAATTGTCTGCAGGCAAGTTGGCCGTTAGCCATTCACCCTATCTCACAATTGTTATCCTAACCGTGGCGGCGTTAGACGCCGCTGATCCAATGTTCTTCACGGTATACGAAAAAGTATCGATCCCCCGAAAGTTCTTTGGTGCTGCGTAGAATATGGTTCCGTCGCCGACGCTGTAGACCGTCGCGCTCTGGGCGGAGGCTGAGACGATCGTGACCGTCGCCGGTTCGATTGTCCCGGTACCGGCGATGTCGTTGCCGAGGACGTTTATGACGACTTCGCTGTTTCTTCTGACGACCGCGGAATCGTCGACCGCGATCGGGGGCGCAACGACAGGCAATTGGACGGTGACGGTAACGGTTGCGATGTTCGAAACCGCGCCCGCCGCGTCTTTGGCGCGATACGTGAACTGATCAGTGGTTATGCCTGCGGCGGGGGCATAGGTAAAGGTCTGATCAACGTTCTTCACGACTCTCCCGTAAGAAGGGAGCGCGGCCAATTCCGCCGTCAAAGCGGTTCCTTCGGGATCAGTGTCGTTGGCCAGCACGTTGATTCGGACGGCGGTGTTTGCCTGTGTGGCCGCTGAATCATGGTTCGCCACCGGCGGTGCGTTGGGTGGCGGTGGTGGTGGCGGCTCAGGCGTGGGCGGAGGGTCGGAGGGCCCCTCGGGAGGCAGCGTTCGCAACAGCAACCGGGCGGAATCCAGATTAACGAGGCCGTAGCCGTAACTGTCGTCCGGCCCGGCTGTACCCAAATCGGCAGCCGATTCCCGAAGGACGCGTTCCAACTGGTCTACTGTGGCGGTCGGGGTGTCGGCCTTCAGCAACGCCATTGCTCCGGCTATCTGAGGAGAGGCGAAGGAGGTGCCGTTCACCGTCACATAGCTGTTGGGAAAAACGCCCTCGAAGGTCCGGTCAGTTGTCCGCACCGCCACTCCCGGGGCGACGACAGCCGGAAAGACGGCTCCGGTCGGATCACAGGCCCCTGGGCCGCGGCTGCTGAATAGCGCTATCGTCTGAGTGGAGTCAACGGCTCCGACCGCGAATGCCCCCACGTTGTTGGCTGGCGACGTGCTCGTATAGCGCCGGGGGCCCTGGTTGCCGGCCCCAAAGACCACCGCGATGCCGGCAGCTTTCAGTGCCTGAATATCGGGCTGGAATTCAAAAATGCAGCCGCTGGAGCTTCCCGCCTGCCAGGAATTGTTTACTACGTCAGGCGCGTCGTCGGTGCTCGGTTGCCCGTCCGGGTCCAACAGCCATTGAAAAGCCTGGTGGATGGCGGCGTACGTGGAGTACCCGGAGTCATTGAAGATCTTTGCCGCAATCCACTGAGCGCCCGGGGCTACTCCGACGGCCGTTCCGCTGGAGCTGCCGCCGACGATCAGGCCGGCGACCTGGGTCCCGTGCCCATTGGCATCGAAAGGCAGACTGTGCTGTCCGTGCGGATCGAACCAGCTATTGGCGCCCCCGCGCCACCGCGCCTTCAGGTCAGGGTGATAGGCGTCGACTCCGGTATCGAGGACCGCGACCACCGTGCCCTGGCCGTTAATCCCGGCCGACCAGAGCTTGGCAGCCCCGATCATCTCGACATTCCATGCAGCGGCGGCCCCGGCGGCGACAGAGCTCACCGGCGCATTCACGACCTCGTCCAACGTGACACTCTGAACTTCAGGCAACTGCAAAAGGTCAGAAATGACATCTATCGGCGCCGTCACGCACAGGCCGTTGATCAGCCACAGCTCGGCTACATCATTGACGCTCCGCGACCGGAGAAGCGAGCGGGCGCTTGCTTGCACGGTCTGGCTGTCAGTCTGCAGAGCCAACTTCAGCCTGGCTCGGGCAAGGGCCTGGGGCAGCCCGGGTACGACGACTTTCGCCGGATCGAGCGCCGTCCGGAAACGGACGATGACCGACAACTCCTTCGATTGAGCAAACACCGGACTGGAAGATACGGGCGTTCCCACTATCACCAAAACAAGGGCGAGGACGCGCTTTATATAAATCATGGCAAGACCTCGGGCGGGTTAAGAACGCTGGGTGGGTGTGAAAATTCGTTTGTAATGCCGCCTTTAGGCGGGCTTTTCCGTGCTGAAAGCACGGTCAAAAAGCCCGCCTAAAGGCGGTACTACAAACAAATTTCCAAACGCCCTACGTTGAAAGCCCTTCTAATCAATCGCCTCCGGCACCGGTTCTAAGAGCGCGGCGGCGTTACCTTTGTTCATTTCAAAATTCCACTTCCAGATCTCGTAGATCGCCGGGTAGACGACCAATTCGAGCAGGAACGACGTCAATATCCCCCCGATCACCGGAGCCGCGATCCGTTTCATTACATCGGATCCCGTCCCCGTGGCCCAGAGGATAGGCGCGAGCCCAATAAAGGTGGTCGCGACGGTCATGAACTTTGGACGAATCCGCCTGGCCGCCCCGTGGCGGATGGCCGCCCTCAGGTCATCCAAGGTACGGAGAGCCCCATTCTTCTTCGCGTCAGCGTAAGCGAGATCGAGGTAAAGAAGCATGAACACGCCGGTCTCAGCGTCCACGCCGAGAAGGGCGATCAGCCCCACCCAAACCCCGATACTCATGTTGTAATCAAGCAGATACAAAAACCAAATGGCTCCGATTGCGGAGAACGGGACAGCCAGCAGCACGATCATTGTCTTGGTGATCGAGCGGGTGTTCAGATAGAGCAGGAACAGGATCAGGAACAGGGTGAGCGGAATGACGATGAGCAGCTTTTCCTTCACCCGCTGCATGGCCTCGTATTGGCCGCTCCACAGTATCGAGTAGCCGGGAGGGAGGGGGACTGACTGTTTAAGCACGCCGGCCGCTTCGTCGATGTAACTGTCGACGTCACGTCCGGCGATATCGATGTAAACATAACCGGTCAGAAGCCCGTCTTCATTACGAATCATTGACGGCCCGGTGGCCGCCTTGATCTGAGCGAGTTGGGAGACCGGGATTTGTCGCTGGCCCTCGGCGGCAGGTACGAGCACACGGGACAGGGCCCCGATATCGGAGCGGAAGTCGCGCATGTACCGCACGTTGACCGGGTAACGCTCCCGTCCCTCAACAGTCGTCGTGATGTTCTCGCCCCCGATCGCGCTCAAGATCACGGACTGGGCCTCGTCGATACTGAGCCCGTACCGCGCAAGCGCCTCCCGGTTCCAGGCGAAGTCGAGGAAGTATCCGCCGCCGGTCCGCTCGGCGAAAACGTTACGTGTCCCCTTCACGGACTCGAGCTTCTTCTCGACCTCGGCTCCGATTTTTTCAATGACGGCAAGGTCCGTACCGGCGATTTTCAGGCCGACCGGCGTACGCATGCCGGTGCTGAGCATCTCGATTCGCGCCTTGATCGGCATGGTCCAGGCGTTGGAAATGCCGGGTAACTGCAGGGCGGCGTTCAGCTGATCGACTAATTCCTCCTGCGAGATGTGATCCGGAGTGATGTGCCGGAAGACCTTTTTGGCCCATTCAGGCGCCCATCCGGAGTACCAGGTGTCGACCTTGCGCCATTCGGACTTGGGTTTGAGAGTAATGACGGTCTCGAGCATCGAGAGCGGCGCCGGGTCGGTCGACGTCAGGGCCCGGCCGGCCTTGCCCAGCACGCGGTCGACTTCCGGAAACTGCTTAATGATACGGTCGGTAACCTGAAGGAGCCGCTGCGCCTCTCCGATTGAAATTCCGGGCATGGTGGAGGGCATGTACAGCAGCGACCCTTCTTCGAGAGGCGGCATGAACTCCGATCCCAGCTGCTGATACACCGGGATGGTGACCAGAACCATAACCGCTGCGCCCGCGATTACCGCCCACTTCCACCGTAGCGACCAGTCGACGACGGGTTCGTAGAGTCGGATCAGCAGGCGGCTGATCGGATGCTTGTCCTCCTGGTGGATCTTGCCGACAACGATGGCGTTGGTGATCCTGGCCAGCCAGAAAGGCCGGAAGTTGAAGTTCCTGACGTGCGTGAAGACCAGCCGGAGCGCCGGGTCCAGGGTGATGGCGAGAAAAGCCGCCACGATCATCGAGAGGTTCTTCGTGTAGGCAAGCGGTTTAAACATCCGCCCTTCCTGAGCTTCGAGAGTCAGGATCGGGAGAAATGAGACGGCAATAACCAGGAGGGCGAAAAAGCTCGGCCCAGCCACTTCCTTTACCGCCTGCACGACCACTTCGCGGTAGTCGCCCTTCTGCCCCGTCCGGTGCCACTCCTCGAGCTTCTTGTGAGTCTGCTCGACCACCACGATGGCCGCGTCCATGAGCTCGCCGATTGCGATTGCGATCCCGGCCAGCGACATGATGTTCGCGGTGACGCCCATCATGCGAAACGGGATGAACGAGATGAGAACCGCGATGGGCAGAGTGATAACCGGAATCAGGATGCTCGGTATGTGCCAGAGGAAGAGCAGGACAATGACGACAACGGTCAGCATGATCTCGACGAGCGTCCACTTCACGTTGTCGATCGAGCGCTCGATCAGCTCCGAACGGTCATAGATCGGAAGGACCTTGACGCCGGACGGGAGGCCCGGCTCAATCTGGGCGATCTTGGTTTTCACCCGGCTGATGACATCAAGCGCGTTCTCGCCTTGACGCATGATCACGATGCCGGAGACGACGTCGCCGGTTCCGTCCAGATCGGCGACTCCGCGCCGCAAATCCGGCCCCTGCACCACCTGCCCGATGTCCCTGACCCGGATCGGAGTTCCGGTATCGCTGGCCACGAGCACGATGTTCTCGAGGTCGGAAATGGACCGGGCGTAACCGAGGCCACGGATCATGTATTCCGTGCCGCCGAAGTCGATCAGCCGGCCGCCGACATCGTTGTTGCCCTGGCGGACAGCGTCAACCACGCGGTTGATCGAGATTCCGTACGCGCGCAGCCGGTTGGGATCGACGTTCAACTGGTACTGTTTGCTGAAACCGCCGATTGGCGCCACTTCAGCGACGCCGGGAACCGATTTCAGGTGATAGCGCAAATACCAGTCCTGGGCGGAGCGCAGTTCGGCGAGGCTGTGCTGCTTCGATTCATCGACCAGCACGTATTGGAAGACCCAGCCCAGCCCGGTCGCGTCCGGGCCCAGCTCGGTCTCGACTTCTTTTGGAAGGCGGGGGAGGACCGAAGAAAGGTACTCGAGCGTGCGCGAGCGCGCCCAGTAGATGTCGACTCCTTCCTCAAAGATCACGTAGACGTAGGAGTACCCGAAGTCCGAAAAGCCGCGAACGGCTTTGACCTTCGGCGCTCCCAGCATCGCGGTGACAATCGGGTAAGTGACCTGGTCTTCGATGATGTCAGGGCTGCGGTCCCAACGCGAGTAGACGATAACCTGCGTGTCGCTCAGATCCGGAATCGCATCGAGCGGCACGTTTTTCAATGACCACCAGCCGGCCAACGCCAGGGCAGCAAAGACCGCGATGACCAGGAAACGGTTCTTGGCCGAAAATTCAATGATGCGATCAGTCATGATGTCGTCCGTGTTCGTGATCGTCTGCTTTGTGTTCGCTTTCCATCGTGGCCGGGCTCTCATTGGAGGGAGTCCGGCTGCCGGAGTCTGACGAGTGCGGCGATGATGAAGAGCTGGAGTCTTTTGCCAGGTACTTCTGCGGCTCTTTCAGGAACGACTCCTTGCAGAACTCCGCACAGAAGTAGTAGGTATGGCCGTCGACGACGCCCTTCAGGGCGGTGGGCTTCGCCGGATCTACGGTCATGCCGCAGACCGGATCCACCTCTTCGGTGGCCTTGTAGCCCGAGGCCAGGCCCTGCAAACGACTCTCCGAATCGATCAGGAAGTTACCGGAAACGACAATTCTCTCGCCTTCCATCAGGCCTTTTGTTATCTCGACCTGGTTATCCATTCGCCAGCCGGTCTCGACACGGCGCGGTTCAAAATAACCATTTCCCAGATCCACGAAGACCGTCTTCTGCAGGCCTGTATCCAGAACCGCCTCGGCGGGAACCGCCAGCGAAGCGGGAAGGTTGAGCGGGAATTCCACGTCGACGAACATGTCCGGACGAAGGAGGTGTTTGGGGTTGTCGACTTCCAGACGCACTTTCATCGTGCGGGTGGCCGGGTCAAACTGCGGCAGAGCGTCGCTGACCCGCGCCCGGAAATGCTCGCCCATCTGCGGGTGGACCACTGTCGCTGTCACTCCTGGCCGGAAGTAGCGTGCCTCGTTCTCGTAAAGGTCGGCATAGACCCACAGCCTATCGAGCCCGACGATCCGATAGAGCTCATCGCCCTTCTGAAATCGCAGTCCAGGCGAAACCTGGCGCAGTTGGACAAGCCCGGCGCCCGGTGCAGCAATTGTGACGTTTCGGATCAGCTGTCGAGTCTTCTTGATTTCCTCTATTTGCGCCGGATCCATCCCAAAGCCGCGCAACTGGTCTTCGAGTGTGACCGCTTGTTTTGTCCAGTCGTTTAAGACTCTTTTGTCCTGGTTGGTTAAGGCAAAAAGGAAGTTTGCCTCAACGGCGTAGAAGTCCGGGGAATAGTATGAGGCCAGCGGTTGTCCCTGTTTGACCATGCTCCCGGCCGTTACGGGGTATACGTCCTGGATCCAACCGTCGACTGCCGCTTTGACCGGGTAAAGGTGAGTTTCGTCGGGGACAACCCGACCCAGAAGACGCATTGACCTTTCGGACGATGACTTCTGGACCGTGCCGGTGCGGACACCAATGAGTTGCTGCTTTTCGGAACTGACATGGACGGCACCTTTGGGAACCGACTGTTTAGCTTCAACGACGTCAGCCGCTGCTCCCTCGTATACGGGTTCCAATTCCATGCCGCAGCACGGCGCGACCCCCGGCTTGTCTGACTTAAAGCCCGGGTGCATCGGACAATGATAGTAAGAAATGGTCTTGGCGCTCGGTCCGGCATTGCCTCCATGGACGCGCCTGCTGCTCCAGGAGACGACTGAGTAAGAAACGATTATCAAAGCCAGGAAAAAAGCGAAGTAAGTTATTCTTTTCATGTCGAATCTCCGGGCGCTTAGTTGACGGCGACGTTTTCGGCTTTGAAGTCGCCCATGACCACGGTGAGTTTGTCCCCTTTCTTAATCGACTTGCCCGGATTAACAAAAAGAACGGTATAGATGCGGTTGGCAATGGGTCTCGTCGTGGTGGATCTCATCGACCCGAATCGACTCGTGACGACGGGTATTTTCGCGCCGTTTCTCGGGTCGATCAGGTAAGGCTTGGTCTTGCGGTCAAGAAGCGTCATCGACTTATCGGGGTCGATGACTCGGTATCGGAAGTCGAGCATGTAACCCTCTGCGGTAGTCCGCAGATTGACTATTTCGACTCCCCATTGATCGGTTAGCTCTTTCATCGGTTGAGTTTCGGCATCCGACCCTAAACAGATACCGGCACAAAGAACCGACAAGAGGAAACTCGCTGCTAATCTAAAGAATCGCATCATGATCTCCCCATCATTTAGCGAAAGTAGGATTCATCAAACCCACCCCGAAGGGGTCTCGTAGCAAAGCCCAGGGTTGGTCGCATTTTTTGCGACCTACCCTGGGGTTGGCATTCAGCGCAGATCTAACCCTGAAAGGGTTGCGTATTGTGCTCGATACGCAACCCCTTCAGGGTTGGGATTCCGTTCAGCACCTACCCAAGGTAGGCCGCAAAAGACGCGGCCAACCCTGGGCTCTGCTACGCGACCCCCTTGGGGTCGAAGGCACTGACACGGATTCTCAGGTTGGCTGAGCTGGCCGTAATGGTCTCTGTTCGTCCGTGTCAGTTTCATGTTCGTCCTCCGTCCGCTACGGAAGCACGACCGTGAAGCGGCCGTCGCTGGCATCGGTAATGGTCGCATCGGACAGGCTCTTGATGACGACCTTGAAGTTGTCTAAAGGAGGCAACCCCGAGGGAACCCTCCACATGAAGGAGCCGACCCCGCCGGTACCGGTCGGAGCACCGGCCTTGATGACGGTCTGGAGGGCGGAAAGATCGCCCGCCGTACCGGTCTGCCAGAGCTCGATCCGGACGTAAGGTCCGATGCTGCCGGCATAGGCCCAGCGGATGGTTTGGATACTCCCTCGTGTCCAGGTTTCCCCGCCGTTCGGGTAAACCACCGTCAAAGGAATCGCAGCCGTAAATGTGGCCATGAGGCTAGTCGGCGCACTCACCGTCACGACCGCGGTGTCCTCCATACCTGTAAAGCCTCCCGACCAGCCCGAAAAATCCGAGCCGGGGGCGGGCGTGGCCTTGAGGGCGATTACGGTTCCCGGGTTGTAGTTCTCGGCCAGATCGAGAACTGCCGTATCGATCCCGGCCGGAGCGCTGACCGCCTGAACCTTACCCGTGCCGCTTCCCACCAGGGTGACAGTCAATGGCACCGGAGCGATATTGGGAACAGCCAGGTAGACGAGCAGCCCGCCCGGCACCTGGGTGGCGTTGGTCAGATGGCCCCGTCGGTCAAACAGCGGGATATACCCTTCGGCCGCCGGCTGGACCCATGTGTCCAAAGTCTTCCCGGGGGCGAGCAGCAGCTGGTACTGTTCCTTCGCGAACGGGAGAGCCTTTCCATCCTCCGCCACTACGTGCATGTGGCAGTCGCCATCGACCATCTGCATGCCTGAGGCCTGTAGCGTCGGAACGTAGTCCTCATTTCCGGCATTGAGAAACCGGAGCAGAGTGGTTTTGGTGGCAGGTCCAATCGTCAGCGGGCTGCGGCTGTACGAGAAGGGCTCGCCGTTGATCAGGTAGTAATGAGGATGATTATCGATCGTGCTGGTCATGCACGGCAAAACAGCGCAGTCGGCGCCGTAACTTCCTCCGGCGACTGCGGCATTAAGGTCCGGGTCGATGTCGCTGTAAACCAGCACCTGCTCGGCGTCGAAGCTCACCCCTGTGTACGCTTGCCCGGGAAGCATGACAAGCGGGTTGAGCGGATCCACTACCGGGTCAACCACGTTCTTCGTCATGGCGCCGTAGAGGCCCATCGGTACCTGGACCTGCATATGGGTACCGCTCTTGTAAAGGTAGGTACCGGGCTGCAGGTTGGTCCAGCTGTAAACACCGGTCGTACCAGGCGCGGTCTCAAAATTCAAAGACCTCATTCTGGACGTGAAGTTACCAGCCGGGCGAGTGCCAGTGGCGGTTACGGCGAAGGTTACGGGATCAATCCAGACCGGAGTCATTGCCGAAGCGACGCCCGCCGCTCCGGTCGTTTGACCGGGGACTACGATTGACACCGGCACTGTGAGGCCGTTGGTCAGGTTGATGACTAGTTCAGTGTCCCCGGCGGGAACCGTGAGGACCGGCCCCGGCACTTGGATGGGACCGGCATCCAAAGCGAACCCCCACATTGTCACCACCACCCCGTCCGGCATCGTCTTGGTCATCGTTCCGGTTCTGAGGTTGAAGGTGGCAGCAAAACAAGTCCCTGCCATCACCACCGTAAAGAGGAGGATCAGGCCGAGTCTTAAACTATGTCGAATATTCTGATTCATACCAGGTTCCTCCTCTACTCAGCGGCCAGCGTACCGGGAGGTACGATCAGCACCCATGTCAACATGCCTCCCGGGAAGATGTCGTTACTGGTGAGTTCCTTTTCATTATGGGAGTGCCACATGAACGGGAAGGCGCCCCACGGGTTGAAACCACCCTCGCCCGGCGGAAGCTGTCCGGCGCCACCCAGGAAGGGACTTCCGGGGTACAGCGGGCCAGGCAACATGTCCTTGATATCCGGTAGGACGACCGGGAACGGTGTGCCGTGATAGGTCGGGTCTTCACCCGGCTGTAACGCGTCACCGGGGGCGTGGCCGTAAATGTCCCATCCAACGCCAGCGCCGTCCCAGGTGAAGAGCGCGTCATGGGTTTGGCCGGATGCGAGAGTCGTGGTGAACGCACCTTCAGAGAGGTCTTGGCCGAGGAGCGTCTTGAGCAATCGGCCGTCACGGCCTATCACCCGGTGATGGTTTCCGTGAACGTGGAACGGATGCGCATCGCGTCCTCCACCGATCATCCTCAACAGCACCTTCTCTCCCGGCTGCATCAGGGCCAGAGCAGCTAAGGGCTGGTTAGGCATAATCGGATCGTTGTTCGGTACGATCGTGTCGAGGCCCGCGCGGCCGTTAATAAACCAGCACACGGGCCAGGCGGACGTGTGGTCAACAGGCTTAATACTGAGCGCGATCGCCTTGTGAATGAGCGGGTCGATGTCGCTGACCAGGAAAAGGTATTCCCGATCAAAGGCGGTCGAAGCGTCGTTGTACGCGAATTTGGGGCCCATGGTCGGCCGAACGATAAGGGCTCCGAACAGCCCCATCTCGAACTGCAGTTCGGGCTCACTGCCGCTGTAATAGATGAAGGTCCCCGGGTTCACGGCTGTGAACGTGTAAGTAATCGTCGCGCCAGGCGCTGCTTCCTGCGTCAGCAGTCCGGGGACGCCGCCCGTGCTCGTCACGTTCTGCTGTCCCGGGAAGACAATCGAAACCGGCCGGGGCAGCTGGTTAGTCAAAGTGACGGTAACGACTTGACCCTGGGTGACAATGAGTGTCGGGCCGGGGTATGTCGCCACCGATCCAACCACATTGGCGTTGGCAAAACCCCACATCGTGATGACGGTTCCGTCATCGATCGTGACCCGTCCCACCGTAGCTGTCAGGTTGAAGACCGGGCCCGCGATGCCCTGGATGGCCGCCGTTGCGCTCCCGACGAGCAGCAACATGACGATCATCGCGAGTATGAATGTGATTTTTTCTTTAGGTCTTTTCATCGAAATCCTCCTGCTCTCTCCGCGCTGCGGGCAGTTCCCACGCGCCGGCAAGCCGATAATTCCTCGGCCGAGTAGCGGGTTTGGAGCCATTTACTTGATTACGATCTCCGTCATCAGTCCCCCGAAGTCCTGCGTGTTGTTGCTCAACTCGCTGTGATTTGTCGTGTACAGGAAGTAAGTTCCCTTCGGTACACCGGCCGTCTCCAGGATGATGTCGGCCGACTGGCCGCCACCACTGGTGAAGGTATTGGTGTTGTAGTACAGGTTGGTTCCATCGGAACCGCGGAGGAGTTGGGCGTCCTTTCCGACCACCTTCATAGTGATACCGGGGATGGTGAGGGTCGTGAAATGAACCGTGTTCAGGTTCATGATACGGAGCAGTATTCTTTGGCCCTGAACCGCTTCGATCAGGGCGTTGACCTTTTGGGATTGCTTACCTGCCGTCCCATCGGGAAGAATCGGCGGCGCCAGGAAGCCGGTATTGATCGTGTCGGGGTAGCCGCGGCCGTTGATCTGCATGTACGTGTCCTTCATATCGGCGAAGGGCAGCGGCTGCGGGGTCGGATTACCGTTGGCGTCGTGGAAGTTCGGGTCGAAGCCGATGACCGTCAGATCAAAATCGACATCATATCCCGTCGATCCGTCACCGTCGTTGTAGGCGAACTTGGTGAATCCGTTGAGCAGGGTTCCATCCTGTTTCGGGGTAACGGTCAGATGGCCTAACATGCCCATCTGCATGTGCTCGGTTGCCTCAACGTGGCAGTGGTAAGCGTAGGTTCCGGGGGCCGGGACCTTGTAGTAGTAAGTGAAGCTGGCGCCGGGGTTGGCCCCGATGGATGCCATCGGCTCGCCGTCGAAGATCGGGGCGATGTTCGGCATCCCGTGCCAGTGAACCGAGTGGGCGTCGAAAAGGTCCGGCCGCATTTTCATCGGCGCAGTGCTGAGGGTCAGGTAAAAATCCTCTCCCTCTTTCAGCCGAATTGGGGGTGCCGGGCTGTTCGCACCGAGCTCGGCTTGGAGGAGGACTTGCTCAACAGGGACGCCGGTCATGTCGAGAAAGCCAAAGACGTACTGGCGGTAGCCGTCGGCCATGGAGACATACCCATCGGCTCCGACAAGATGCATGCACTTCGCCCCTGGAGGGCACTGAACCCTGATTCCCGCTTCCACCAAGGTCCCTAAGGCGAGGACCAGCAGGCAAACAGGAATTATGAAAAACAGTCTTCGCATAGTTTCAATCTCCTTTCGGTTGGGCCGCCAGACCAACGTCTGGCGGCCTCTTACCGACAGCTGTTACCTCGCGTAGTTTCCGGTCGGAACCAACGGGTTGATCAGCACGCTGATGTTGTTGCCTCCTTCATCCAGCACCGAGGCCGTCAACAAGGTGTTGAAGTACGGCGCCAGGAACGGTGGGCTGAGCGTCGTGAATCGGAAGCCGTAATCGTAGCCAGTCTTTGGATCAAACCGACTGGTCACGATGTTATTCCCCGCAGCCGGAGTCAGGTGCGGGTCGGTCGGCGTCACGGATTCCAGCACGCCGAGGTCCCAGTAATTCCACAGGACCAGGTTGCCTATCCCATTCGCCACTTGGAAGGTGAATGAGCGGTTCTCCCAAATAACGTTGCTCGTCATATCCGGGTTGGAGAAGGTCTGCGGCTGGCCAGCCGCAGTCAGGAACCCTAGGAGAACGTCGGAGTGCAGTGAGGAAACCACTCCGGCAGGCTGCGGACTCGAGCTGAGCTGACCGGCGGTGAACGCCAGAATCGCGGTTGCCGTTGTGTCATTGTGAGCAATCGTGTTGCCTTGGATCTGGACTCTGGCGGCATCCTGCATCGAAATGCCGGCTCCGCTCAAAGCGGCCACGTTGTTCACGATGGTGTTGTTGACGATTCTGACCTGATTCCAGGTACTCGGGTTCGGGTTCGCGCTGACGTCCATTCCGTTGATAGCAAAAAGACGAATGCCTCCACCGTTCCCGCCGCCACTGATATTCGCTTGAATGAGGTTGTTCTGGACTAAGACTGATCCAGAACCTTCGACTCCAAGGACCTCACCGCCGATGAAGATGCCTCCACCGTCGCCGGCGTTAGCCAACAGGGCGTTGTAGTGAACCTCGTTAAACAGGATCTTGTTGTTTTGGATTCTGCCAAGACCGGGGATGTAACCCCAATGAGCGACCCCTCCTCCGAAGAACAGGCAGAAGTTGCCGGTGATCAGGTTGTTCTCGATCCGATAGTTATTCGAGTACTCGTACACCCCGATTCCGCCGGCCCCCTGGAGGCCTGAGTTCTTGTGGATCTTGTTGCCGGAAACCACGGCATCATACGTCTGCTGGTCATAGCCGAGGTTCGAGGAGCCGATCGCTATTCCTCCTGCATCGCTACTCGAGTTCCCGGTGATGTTGTTGTTGCTGATGGTCACTCCGCGCGCAGCCATGAAGAGGGCGATGCCTCCGCCAGCCTTGCTTCCAGACAGGGTGAACCCGTCGATCATCGCGGTCACGTCGCCCGCGAAGAAGTTGGTGGTCATCCCGGTTGGCAACACGGCATCGTCGTTGAAGATCTTCATCACGTTCGCATCTGGGAACATGATGTTTCCACCGGTGTAGATGTGCTTGCCCATTACCGCGATGGCTGGTGCTTCGTTCATCCAGAAAATTTTCTTCAGTAAGAACGTCTCTAAGTCAGTTCCTCCAAGAGCAGTGATCCTGTCGTGCCATGCCTGCAGCTTCTGCAGCGGGCTGGGGTCGGCATTGATAATCGTCCCTCCCGCGCCAGAACCCAGCAGGCGAAGCGGCTTGTTCAGAATCACGTTTTCACGGTAAGTGCCGGGCCGCACCACGATGATGTCAGTACGCATCGCGGCGTCGACCTGAGCCTGAATGGACTGGCCTGGATTGACGTAGCGGACCGCGGTGGTGTTGCAGTCGACAACCTGGAGAGTGATCCCGATCTCGGTCTCAACACCGTTGGCCCTTCTCAACATCATTCGGCCCGTTCTGGTGATGCTCGCGTTCGTCGGCAGAATCACCGTGACAGCGGCATCAGACCAGGTCGCGATCGTGAGCGCTTGCCCGTTGAGCGTGACTCGAGACTGCGTTCCCCTGGCGCCAAACCCGTAGTTGCGCATGATCAGGAAAGGATTTGCAGCGCCACCAGGGGCGCTCGGGTCGTAGTTCGGGTTCGGGACCATCACGTTCCCCATCGAGGTCAGCGTCACGGTCCTGGCCGTCGCGCCTTGGAGCCGCCGCGCCGAGCAGAAAATCGGGCCCTGCTCGCCGACGACAGTGGGGTTAGCGTCGATCGTTTTGATAACCGGGGTGCCGTCCGGTGGATTGGTATCCATCAGGGTCCCGCCGGCGGAAAACGCTGACTGCGGAATCAGCGGCGTATCCAGGTAACTGGTGTTCCCCGGCATATAGTGGAATGTCCAGGGAGTCACCGAGTAGACCGGGTTGTAGAACGGATCCGGGGTCCCGTCCGCCAGGAACGGATCGTTCAGGACGAGGGTGATCATGTTCGGGGAGTAGCCCGAAGGCGAAGGAATGTTCGCGCTGAACGTCGACGGCAGCGCGGCATTGTAACTCCCGTACTCATCGGTGTAAACGCGCACGATCTCTTTGCCGGCCCAGTCCTTGAACGAAACCGGGATCCAGGCGGCCCCCAGCTTCTCGCCGAAGTTGGGGCTCAGCTGGTTGTGTTCCGCCGTAAAGTCGTTAAGCGCGAACCCAAGCACGCGGGCTGCTTTCGGAACATCGGTGAAAATGAAGAAATCAGCAGCTGCGTTCTGGCCATCGAGCAGAGGTACTGCGCGCTTGTCGCACAGCGGCCGCAAGTCGCCTGCGAAGGGGGCAGGAATCAAGTCGGCTGCCGGAATGCTCGGGAGCGGATTGCCCAAATCGTCGGTCTGGTAGCTCAGATACTGCGGAACCGTCCGCATCTCGCCCACACAGGCACAAGGAATGGCAAGCGGGCTCGGTGCGAACTCATCTCCGAACTCGACGTTCTTGTCTTCCTCTTTCACCAGCTTGTAGCCGGGAGGGACCACGATCTCGACGACGTAGTTGCCGGCGGGAAGCGGGACTTCGTTCACCGCAGCCGGGTCGCTCAGAGGGACCACGAATCCGTTTGGATCCGTGAAGTAGCTCGTGAAGGCATAGCCTCCGTCGAAAACTCCAGGCCGGATCTGGTTCCAGGTTCCGTAAGCGTCAGCGCACGGCAGGGACAGCTGCCCATGAACGATCGGAAGCGGTTGGACGCAGCCGGTCGGCGGTGTGGCATCCCAACTATCCGTGGTAACGCTGTTGACCGCGTCGTTGGCGTCAACAAGGCCGCTGCCATCGAGGTCGTCAGCGACTCCGTCACCGTCCTCGTCCTGGTACAGATTGACGACAACGCCCGGGACCCCAGGCTCCCACGCGTCTCCCGCCGCCTTTCTGGGATCGTCCTCTGCCCGCGTGATGGCATAGAAAACAATTCCCGAGATGCCGCCGTTTTCACCCGGCGCGTAAGCCTTCTTTCCCCAGTCAATCACGTTGCTCTGGTTCAAGAAGAGGTGAAATGCCTGCAGCAGGACCGGCCCGGTCTCGGTTCGTGACAGGTTGTTTCCAGTGTTCGGGTTGATCACGGGAGTCGTGGACGCCGGCCCGTCGGCGGGCCAACCCGGAGGGGTGACCTGCGGCTGCGGGTTCATTCTGTCAAAGGAAGGCATCGCCCAGGGGTTGAGCGGGTCCATCGGCGGAACAACGTTCTTCCCGCCGGAATCGATTCCGCCTCC
>RPQK01000013.1 GCA_003819755.1 Acidobacteriota bacterium
AAAAGCCGGTTGAAAGAAATTGAACCAAACTAAAATATCACTACTAATTACAGCCGCGCAGAACCAAACTTGCACGCGCGGCGCGATCAAGTGTTACGGTTGTAACGCGAATTACACGAATCGGGCTGGCTCCCAATTCGTGTAATTCGTGTAATTCGTGGACAGCACCGCTTCCCGTTTCCGAACATCGCTTTCCCAGACGCGGACACGCAACGACCCTATCCCGGCGCCAAAACGGCATCTTGGGCTGGCATCGGCATTGCTTCCACCACGCTGGAGGCTGCTAACATGCAACACCGTGAGGGGAGGCGCCCATGAGAGGGTTCGTTCACGATCTTCGTTACAGCATTCGCTCCGTCGTCAAGAATCCCGGATTCAGTCTGATTGTTGTGTTCACCCTGGCCTTGGCTATGGGCCCGAACACCCTGATCTTCACGCTTGTTGATGCCGTCCTGATCAATGAAGGTCCCTACGAAGAGGCCGACCGGCTGATCATTCTGAATGAGGAAGACGAGAAAGAGAAAAGAACGCAGGCGGTGAGCTATCTGAATTTCGAAGATTGGCGGAAAATGAGCCGTTCGTTTTCTCTCATGGCGGCCTACCGCACGAATTTTTTCCTGATGAGGGCCGGCGATACGGTCAGTCGGGTTCCGGGCGAATACGTGACGGTCGATTTCTTTCGTGTTCTTGGTGTTAAGCCTCTGCTTGGCCGGACCTTCATTCCCGAGGACTTCCAGCCGGGACGGTCCATGGCGGTGGTGCTGCGCTATTCCGACTGGCAGAAGAGATTTGGAGGGCGTTCGGACATCGTTGGTGCGGACGTCATCGTAGACCGGCTTCCCGGCAAGATCATCGGAGTGATGCCGCAGAACTTTCATTCTCTTTTTGCTGGCAGGGCCTCGCGGATCTGGGTGCCAATGGTCGGAAAGCCCGAGCAGAATGACCGAGCCGCGGCTTTTTGTGAGGTCATCGGCCGAACCAAAGACGGCCTGCGCATTGAAGACGCACAGAAGGAACTCAAGGTAGTGGCCGCGCAGCTCGCTTCAGCCTATCCCGATCCAAATAAGGGGAAGGGGATAAGGGCCAGAACGATTCGGGAGGTCTGGTTCGGCAGCATCGGGCCCGCTCCGCGCATCATTTCACTGCTGGTTCTTTCTGTACTTCTGGTCGCCTGTGCCAACGTCGCCAACCTGCTGCTCGCCCGCGGAGTCGTACGGAAAAGGGAGATCGCGCTTCGCCGCGCGCTCGGGGCCGGCCGATTCAGGCTGACCCGCCAGCTGCTTACCGAGAGTGTGATCCTGGGTCTGGGAGGCGGTTGCATGGGGCTGCTTTTCGCCTACTGGGGTCTGGATCTGTTGGATAAAGGGATGGACCTGGAATCTGTCGGCATTGATAAGCTCGTTGTCGACTACCGGACCCTGAAGTTCACCGTCGGCATGGGTATTCTGTGCGGGATCATCTTCGGCCTGCTGCCTTCACTGAAGACGTCCAAAATCAGTCTGAGCAATACCCTTAAAGAAGGGGGCTCCATCACCGGAGCAGGACGGGTCAAGGGGCGCCTGGCAGGTGCGCTTGTGGTCTGTGAGCTGGCGGTCGCTTTGATCATGCTTTCGGTCGTTGGTCTGTTCATCGACAGTTCCGTACGTTCGATCCAGATTTCCCACGCGCCCGGCTTCCGGGTGGCTGATGTTGTGACAGGTGACTTCTCGATCTCGGAACAGGCTTACGACACTCCCGAGAAAAGGGTCCAATACTATGAAGCCATGTTGGACCGGCTGAAGCGCGTTCCGGGAGTCGAAGAGGCCGGACTGGCCAGCACGCCGCCCGGTGGTTACTCACCCGACAGGGCTCAGGTAGCTGTCGGGCTGGTCGATCCCTCGCTGTCCCCCGAGAAGAGGCCGGGGCGCTGGGTCGATTATCGAATCGTCAGTCCGGGTTACTTCAAGGCCTTGGGGATTTCGCTTTCCAAGGGCAGAATGTTTAACGATTTTGACAACGATAAAGCGCCTCGGGTTGCTCTCGTCAGCCAGCGTGCGGCCGCCGGGTTGTGGCCGGGCAAGGACCCGGTAGGCGACACCCTCAGTATTAACGCCGTTCCTCACACCGTTGTGGGGATCGTCGCGGATGTCCGCACTTCCCTCCGCCATACCAACCGGGAGGAAATGGAGATCTGCGTTCCCTATCGGCAGGACCCTCGGGCGGTGATGAGCGTGGTGGCATGGAGCAAGCGGGACCCGGAATCGCTGATCCCGGAGATCAAGGCGCAGGTCATCACCGTAGGCCAGAACGACGCAGCCGCCTTTTTCCGTACCATGGAAGGCTACCTCTATGGGGCCACCAGGGGACACCGATTCCTGATTGGACTGGTGGGAAGTTTCGGCCTGTTGGCATCATTGATTGCAGTTGCCGGGGTTTACGGAATCATGTCGCATTTCGTTTCTCAGAAGATCCCGGAAATCGGCGTGCGGATGGCTCTTGGCGCAGCGCGAGGCCAGGTCCTCCGCCATGTCATCAGGCAGGGTTCTCCGCTGATCATTGTCGGGATTAGTATTGGCTTCCTGGTGTCGATATTTCTGATCCGGGTTCTCCCCCGGGTTATGTTCGGTCTCGTTCAGGCCGGTCCACCGTTAGTGGTTGGCCTGACCATCGGTCTCGCGGTGGTTGCCCTGCTGGCCTGCTATCTCCCGGCCCGCCGGGCCTCCCGCGTCGACCCGCTGGTGGCGTTGAGGTATGAGTGAGGCTGCCCGCTGACCGCTGCCCGTGAAGAGGCACGATGGCCAAGGACGTTTTCCCTGGGAGTGCAGGCGAGACGCCTGCGCTCCCAGGCAAAACCTCTTGACTACCGCTTTTTCCCCGGTTCCGGGAAGCCTTTCGAGGCATCGTCGAGAACCAGCACCCAGTCCAGGTCTTCCCCCTTGTCGGGTGGCTGGAACTCGCGCTCACCGGTGTTCGGAAACTCCCCGGCGGAGGTGGCTTGGCCGTTGCGCGGGCTAAACCACCACGCCTTCACTTTGGCTCCGGTTACCTTGTCCATTCGTACCTTGAAGGCGCGTCCGGCCGGAGAATAGACCATGGCATAACTGCCCTGCTCGTCGCGAGTGGCGACAATCCGCTTCAGCCCGGCGCCGGGAACAGCGGTCGGCACTGCGGCCGGAACTATGACCGAGTCGTCCGGGATCCGGGTCAGGAAGGGACGGGATTCCAGCAGAGCGCGTCCGTACTGCATCTGCCCTGCCCCCGGTTGGTCAATGGCCTCGTGCCACGGCATCAACGGGCCGTTGATCGGTTGGCGTCCCGCCGCCCACATCTGCCAGACCGAGTGATGCCCGTAGGTGTGACCGCAGGCCCCGGTGAAGAGGTCCCAGTAAAGCGGACGCCGCACGTCCGAGGCAATGGAATGACCGAATTCCTTCGCCTTGAAAGAAATCGGATGGTCTTCGTAGATCGGCTCACCGTCAATAACGGGCTTAACCGGAGTCCGTGCGTAATCCATGCCGGTCAGGGCGTAGCGAGGGGCGAAATTTACTTCGTGGCCGTTCTGGCGCATGTTGAAATCGAGCCAGTCCTCGTTGTGGAACCACTCCGATGACCCTTGGCCGCCGGTAGGGTGCAAAGTAATCAGGTGTTTCCCGCCGTCCCCTTTCCTGATGCCCCGCGCCATCGCCGCGACGACAGCCCGCTGCTGGTCGTTGTCGATCGGACGGTCACCGCCCAGGATCCAGATGATGGGCTGATCGCGATAGCGCTTCGCCAGCCACTCCCCATAGGACTCGGCGTTCCCGGGGGTGAAGATCTCCGGTCCGGCTCCCCACTTTTTATTCCACTTGTCGCCCCAGGTGGGAAGCATGCCGATGAAGAGGCCGACTTCCTTTGCCTTGTTGACGATCCAGTCGACGTGCTCGAAGTATTTCTCGTTCGGCCTGGTCGGATCGTTGTCGATAAGCGGTACCTGGCCATAGGGGTTAGGGTCCACCAGCCCGTTCAACTCGGCAAGGACGACCGCCTGGATGACGGTATACTCCTTCGCAGCCCGGTTCTTCAGGTATCGTTCGGCGTCCTCGCGGTTCAGCCGGTGAAACAGCTCCCACGCTGTGTCGCCCAGATAGAAGAACGGCTTCCCGTCGTCATAAACCAGGAAGCGCTTGTTGGCCGAAACCATCAGCGATTTCGAGGTGTCGGCGCCGGAGAGGAGTGTCGAAATCGAGAAAAGAGCCAATACCACTACGCAGAGACGATGTATGAACCGTGACATGAGGGGAGATGATACAACCAGAACCCACATACGGGAAGCGAGGTCTTTCTGCGAGCGAACCTCCGGAACCGACTTTGGAATTCTTTTTGCCCGGTTTCGCGGATATCATGTGCCCGATATGCGATTACGATGGTTGGCTTTGATAGTGTTGGGCTTTCAACTCGGCGCAGCCGGGAAACCGGGTACCGACCAGAAAATCCTGCTCGAAGACTGCTTCGCCGACCTGAAAGCCGGTCTTTTCTCCAGCGTTGTCGGCGCTCACACGGAATATCACTACCTGCCGGAAGCCGCTCCCAAAGGACACTGGGCCGTCTCCTGTTTCCTGTCCGACCCCGAATCTCAGAGAGCCTGGAGAGTCATCGAGGACGGCGGACAAAGGCTCGTGTACCAGACTTTTCGCAATCAAAGAACCTTGCACTCTCACCCGATGCTTGTGGCTGGTGATCCGCTCTGGCGCGATTACACACTCGAGGTCGACTTCGCCCCGGATTCGACCGACGATCAGAGCGGGGTGGTTTTCAGGTATCGAAATGATCGCTGCTACTACTTCTTCGGCGTCCAGGAAGGCAGTGCCGTTTTAAAGCTCGTTCGGCATGAGACTGACTTTCACCAACCCTTCGAAAAAGTACTCGCGCAGGCTCCCTTTAAGGCGAACGCCAACGAGCGTCTGCAGGCGCGGGTGAGCGTGGCCGGGAGCCACCTGGACGCCGATCTCAATGGCCGCGTCCGCCTCCAGGCCGACGATCAGACGTTCCAGGCCGGCCGCATTGGTCTGACGTCCGATGTCCCCACCCGCTTCTACCGGGTAAGCGTGAAGTCGAGTGTGGCCGAAGAGGCGCGGTGGAAAAGGGAAAGAGCCGGAGTCGAGAAGGAGTTGGCCGGCCTGCGCCAGGCAAATCCCAAGCCGACGTTTTGGAAGAAGATCAAAACAACGGGCTTCGGCGTTGGTCGCAATCTGCGCTTTGGCGATCTCGACGGGGATGGGCAGAACGACGTACTGATAGGGCAAATGCGCCATCACGGGCCCAGCGACCAGTACAGCGAGTTGAGCTGTCTGACGGCGATGACCTTCGACGGGAAGACGCTTTGGCAGATCGGGAAACCGGACGTTTGGAAGAAGAGCCTCACGAACGATGTCGCCTTCCAGATTCACGACCTGGACGCGGACGGACGCAATGAAGTGGTTTACTGCATGAACCAGGAAATCATCGTTGCGGAGGGGGCAACCGGCAAGACGAAGTACAAGGCCCCGACTCCCGGCAGCAAGCCGCCCGCTGATGCCTTCCCGCACATCCTGGGGGATAGCCTTTTCTTTTGTGACCTGCGCGGGACAGGCCGCCCGCAAGACGTCGTCATCAAGGACCGTTACTGGCACTTCTGGGTCCTCAACGACAAGCTGGAACCGTTGTGGGAAGGGAAATGCACGACCGGCCACTACCCGTTTGCCGCCGACATCGACCGAGATGGGAAAGACGAACTGGCTATTGGCTATGCCCTGTATGATCACGACGGCCGCCAACTGTGGAACCTCGAAGGGCAGGTCAAAGACCACGCCGACGGGATTGCGATCGCGGACCTGAAGGGTGAGGGCAAGGGGAAACCGGTGATCTTCTGGGCGGCGAGTGATCACGGCGCGCTCTTCGTCGACCCGGGCGGGAAAATAACTAAGCACCATCTACTGGGGCACGTTCAGAACCCCGCGATCGCAAATTTCCGATCGGATCTCCCGGGGCTGGAGATCGTTTCTATCAATTTCTGGGGGAATCAGGGAATCCTCCACTTTTTCGATTCCGACGGCAACATTTACCAGGATCTCGAGCCGAACCAATACGGGAGCATGTGTCTTCCAGTGAACTGGACGGGAAACGGCGAAGAGTATTTCGTGCATTCGGCGAATGTCGAAGAGGGTGGGATGTACGATGGGCGTGGCCGGCCGGTTGTCCTGTTTCCGGCTGACGGCCATCCGGACATGTGCAACGCGGTTCTGGACATAACGGGCGACTGCCGGGACGAAGTGGTCGTCTGGGACCCGTACGAAATCTGGGTCTACACCCAGTCGGATAGCCCGAAGAGCGGGCGCCTGTACAAGCCGCGCCGCAATCCGCTCTACAACTACTCGAACTACCAGGCAACCGTCTCGTTGCCGGGATGGTCGCAGTGAAACGCCCTGCTAAGACGACCTCAAGGACCTCAAAGACCTCAACGACGAGGTTCGGCATTCTTGTCGTTGAAGTCTTTGAGGTCCGTGAGGTCGTTTCAATCTGACCTTTAAAACCGCTTATGAAGCATCAACTCACACTCGCGATCGTATCCTCTCTAGCCCTCTTGTCCGCCGCCCAATCCCCGCTCCCGGACGGTAAAAAGTTCACGAACTCGATTGGAATGGAGTTCGTGCGCGTGGAGCCGGGATCCTTTCAGATGGGTTTTGAGGGGAAGCCTCTGGCCGAGCAAGTCGTAAAGGTGACGGAGCTCGGAAGCCGGCGGGCCATCTGGATCCCCGAAAAGGGGGACTATGATGAGCAGCCGGCTCACCAGGTGACTATCAGCCGGCCGTTCTATCTGGGGGCTTTCGAAGTGACCAACGAGCAGTATGAGAAGTTTGATCCTCTGCACGCCTATCTCCGGGGCAAAAGCGGTTTTTCCATCGACGACAAGGAAGCAGTGGTGTTTGTCTCCTGGAAAGAGGCGAAGGCGTTTTGCGAGTGGCTCTCACAGAAGGAAGGGCGTCCTTATCGACTTCCGACCGAGGCCGAATGGGAGTACGCCTGCCGTGCCGGCACCACTGCCGCTTTCTCGACGGGTGAAACCCTGCCCCCCGAATTTCTGAAGAATCCCGACAACAGCTGGTATCCCGAGCCGCATTCGAGTCGCGGCAGCCAGGAAGTGGTTCGGCTGATGATCGGGCAGACGCCCCCGAACCCCTGGGACCTGTTCGATATGCACGGCAATGTCGAGGAATGGTGCGCCGACTGGTACGGCCCCTACGAACCGGGAAACCAGCAGGATCCGGTCGGAAGGAGCGACGGGGACTTTAAAGTCACCCGGGGCGGCAGTCACGGCACGGTCGCCTTCTATCTCCGGTCGGCCAACCGCCTGGGCGCTTTGCCTGACGACAAGAGCCATATGATCGGGTTCAGGGTGGCGCTCGGACCGATGCCTGAGACCGCACCGTTGCCCGCCTCAGACCATCGGACGTCAAGGGAGAAGGTCAATCAGGAGTCGGCGCCTCGCCGCGGTCCCGACGCCCGCCAGCCTTACTTCCACAGCCCCCGCGAATACGTCAAGATCCCGCCCGAATCGTTCGGCCCGCTCTTCTCCGGCCACAATCATGATCCGGGGATCATCGAGTGCGCAAACGGCGATTTGCTGGCCATCTGGTACACGACCGTGACCGAGCGGGGGAGGGAAATGACCGTGGCCAGCAGCCGGTTGCGACACGGGAAGGACCAGTGGGAACCAGCCTCTCTCTTCTGGGATGCACCGGATCGCAATGATCATGCCCCGGCTCTGTGGTTTGACGGTCAAAAGACTATCTACCAATTTCTGGGCCTTTCCTCCGCAGCCACCTGGGGCCCATTGGCCGTCATCTTGCGCACCTCGACCGATAACGGCGCGACCTGGTCGCGCGCGCGACTGATTGCCCCGGAGCGCGGGCCGCGTCATCAACCGGTCGAATCGGTCTTTCGGACGCGTGAAGGCTACCTGGTCCTCCCGTGTGACGCCACGCCTGAAGGGAGCGGAGGCACGGCCCTGCTGATCAGCCGCGACGGCGGGCAAACCTGGGCAGATCCCGGGGGAACGATCGCGGGTATCCACGCCGGTGTGACCCAACTGCGCGACGGCAGTCTCCTCGCCTTCGGCAGAGGCGACAATATCCAGGGGAAAATGCCCAAGAGCATTTCGGCCGACATGGGGCGGTCATGGAAATACGAGCCGAGTATCTTCCCGCCAGTTGGAGGCGGCCAACGCCTGGTTCTGCTCCGGCTCCAGGAAGGCCCGCTGTTCCTCGCGTCTTTCGCCCCGCCCGCCAGGGAAGGGGCGCAGGCGTTCACGGTAACCGACGCGTCAGGAGGGAAGCGGGCGGTTGAAGGACTGTTCGCCGCGGTGTCGTACGATGAAGGGAAGACCTGGCCAAGGATTCGCCTGGTCAGCGATGACGGACCCGGACGGGATCTGAAGACAACCGATGGCCGGCCTTTCAAGATGACACCGAGCAGTGCGGAGCCGCGCGGGTATATGTCGGTGTGCCAGGGGAAGAACGGCGTGATCCACTTGATCACCAGCATCAATCACTACGCGTTTAACTTGAAATGGGTGGAAACGCCGGCGCCGGTGCGGAAATAAAGACCAGATTCTGTGAGCGCCAGCGAGCCTTTGGAGGCATGGCCACCGCATTCCAAAGGCTGGCTGCGCTCGCGTCTCTCGGCCCGCTCTTGCATTTGCCGCCCAAATCCATCACCCTCTTTCGGTGGACGCGAGCGGCAAAGGCCGGGAGTGGCATTTCCTGGCGGCAGGGACTCAGGCGGGGCCTGTCGGCCAGGTGCACTTTGACGAACTGGTTCGGACGGGCGTGGTGACACGGACAACTCCTGTCTGGACGGCCGGTTTGCCTGCCTGGGTGCCATACGGCGCCCTCCCCGCCGAGCTGCCCGAGACCGATCTCGCCGGTTTTCACACCTGTTCCTGTTGCGGCAGGCTTTTTTCCACGGATGACCTGATCGACTTCCGGTCTCACCGGGTATGCGGTGCGTGCAAGCCGCTCTATCTCCAGAGGCTGAAAGAGGGATTGGTGCCGGCTTTCGTCGGCATTCCTGCGTACGAGGGCAACCGCGCCGGTTTCTGGATTCGCGCCGGGGCGAAGATGATCGATTCGTTCATCCTCTGGATATTCAACTCGTTGGTTTCTGTTGCGCTGATGCTTGCCCTCTTTGGGTCCGCGGTCGGAAAACGCTTTGACCCGGACGACCCCCAGTTTCTCTGGATTTTCCTGCTTCTATACGGCGGGCTGTTCGCGGTTCAGTTCGTGTCTGCCGCGCTGTACAGCACCTGGATGGTCGGGAAGTACGGCGCCACGCTCGGGAAGATGGCGTGCGGCCTCAGGATTACCACGGCCGGCGGGCCGCCCGGATACTACCGCGCCTTCGGCAGGTATGCGGCCGAGATCGTAAGCGGCCTCATGTTGGGGATTGGGTACCTTATGGTGGCATTTGATTCAGAGCGCCGGGCTTTTCACGACCGAATCTGTAACACTTGGGTGATAATGGTCTGAGATGGCCGGAGCTTCTCTCTACTGCACCCGATGCCTGTCCCTGCTGTCGTTCCCGGCCGACGCCCATTATCAGGAAGCTGTCTGCCCGTCGTGCGCCGCAAACCTCGAGTTTTGGCTCCTGCCGGCGCTGTTTCGCCCGCAAACCGCGGAAATCCGAACCCGTCCGGCTGCTCCCGGGGAGGCCGGCTGTTTTAATCATCCGGGCCGGCAGGCGACCATCGAGTGTGAAGGATGCGGCAGATTTCTGTGCGCCCTGTGTGACATGGAAGCCAGGGGACGGCACTTGTGCCCCCTCTGCTTTGACAAGAAGCGCGTCGAGGGCAACCTTTCCCAACTCCCGGACCGCATCACTCGGTATGACCGAATAGCGCTGGCGGTCACTCTGCTGCCGATGTTGTTTTGCTGCGGCCCTTCCCTGGTCACCGTGCCGGTCGCTCTGTTTATTGTCATTAAGTACTGGACCGCACCGGGAAGCGAGCGACCGTCGGTCAGGAGGACCATGGTGTTCAGCCTCGTGCTCGGGGTGATGCAGATTCTCTTCCTCGTTCTGTGGATGTATGTCGTGTTTACTCCGCCCAACTACCGGAACACCATGGGGGTGTGATCAGCCGAGATGGTGACGACTCTTTTTGGCGACAATCAGGACTACCGACTACTCTCCCGTTCCAGAACCACTCTGCTCGGGTCATGGTCGCTGTGGGAGGGTTCTGATCATTTTGTTCAAATGGAGGTGCTCGGTTTTCAAGAGACCCACCAACGCTTCTACTTTGATGACATACGGGCGTTCACTCTAAGGGCGACGAATCGCGGTTTCTGGATGCACCTGTTCCTTGGCGGGCTCACCGTCGCGGCTGCCGGCGTCGGCCTCCGGTGGTCGAACCCCGGCTCAGGGCGAACCGTCGATTGGATTCTGCTGGCGCTTGCAGTTTCGTTCGCCCTCGCCTGGCTGGTTCACGCTATTCTCGGACCTACCTGTGTCTGCCATGTGATAACGCCCGTCCAAAATGCCCGGCTGCGTGCGTTGGGGAGGATACGATCCGCTCGCAAGATCCTCTTTCATCTTACGTACCGGGCCGAACTGGTTCAGGGGCCTGTGTCCGAGGATCTGCTGCTTCCGGGCGCCGCGCCGGCCGTCACCTCTGAAGTTCGCTTGACCCCCCGTCCCGACGTGCAGGTTCCGTTGGACAAGGTGGGGGCCGGCTCGACTCTCCTGCGAGTCGTTGTTACTTCTTTGGCGCTTCTGAACGCCGCTTTCCTCTCCGGTTTTCTCATTTGGGATTCCTATGCCCTGCGCGTCGTTCAACTGTTTCTTACCGTCACTCTGTTGGGAGTCGGGATCACCTGCGCGGCGACCAGTCGCGCGGCCGGCGTTCTCTTCCGGCGGATCGGGTGGGCGCTTTTTGCGGTTGACGGTCTGGTGTTTCTTCTCTGGTACGCGTACGGGGTCTATATGACGAGCATTTCCAGGCCTCCCAGGGCCGCTTTCGAGGTCAACTTCGCGTGGGATATGCTCAGAACATCGCCCCATACTTCGACATTCTGGTTTTGGGTGGTGGCAGTGAATGCGGTCTTCTCGGCGGTAGTTGGGTTTATCGGGCTGGCGAGCCTGGTTTTACCTGAACGGCGGAGGTGACGACGCTGCGATCCCAGGGCTTTTGAACTTATGCCGACGGTATCAACTCAAAGATGTGCCAACCATCCGGGCAGAGAAGCGGCGGCACGCTGCTCCAGGTGCAGGCTGGCGTACTGCCGCGAGTGCGTGTCAGAGCATGAAGGCGTTATTCTGTGCGGCGTTTGTCTGGCCAAGCGGATGGCGAGGCCCGCGCACCCCGGGAGGAGGTGGCAAGGGGTCACCGGGCTTCTCGCTCCTGTCGGAGGATGGTTACTTCTCTGGGTCATGTTCTACACTCTGGGAAGACTCGTCCTTTTCCTCATTCGAACGGTTTCATAAGGCCCATGTCGCAGCTGGAAGGCAAGAAAACCCTTGATCTGATGGAAGAGGCACTCGGTTTGCTGCGCCGGATCCCGTTCCTCGCCTGGGCCGCGTTTTATCTCGGGGTGTTGCCGTTCACTTTGGTCTTTCTGCTATACCTTTTGAACATGGCGCATGATCCCAATGCCGCCGGAAAGGTGGTTGGCTACTCGGCACTGCTGGCCCTTCTGTACGTCTGGCTGAAACTCTGGCAGAGTGCATTTGCGGCGGAAGTGTGGCGGCTTCAGGCCGGCGAGCGGGTCATGATCTGGAACGTCTCATCGGTTGCCCGGGTCGTGCGCAATCACCTCCGGTACTCCGGCCTTTCGTTGATCGGGCTGGCGTTGTCCCCGCTGTTCGTCTTTCCCCTCCCTTGGACCTTTGCCTTTCATCATAACCTGGCCGTGCTGGCCCTTCCCGGGGTGGGCGGGCGGGGAGCTGTGTTGAAGCAGTCTTGGCGGCAAGCCCGGCTGTGGCCCGGCCAGAATCATCTCCTGGTGCTGGTGCTGGTGCTGATCTGCGGGTTTGCCTTCCTCAACATCGCTTCGTGCCTGTTTGCTTTTCCGTATCTCGTGAAGTGGCTCACGGGGCTCGAGTCTACTTTCACCCGGCTCGGCTCTCGCCTGATCGACCTCAAGATGCTCATTGCGGCCGCCGTGCTGACGTACCTCGTGGTTTCTCCTTTCGTCCTCGTCATCTACGTGCTCCGCTGTTTTTACGGCATTTCACTTGAAACCGGGGCCGACCTCTTGAGCGAGCTCCGACGAAGCAAGGCGGCCGGCGTGGTCCTCGCCGCGGCATTGTTCCTGGCGAGCGGCCATGCCGCCTTCGCGGCGAATCCGAGGAACACGAGTCGGCCTCCGTTGTCCGCGGTAGCCGCAGGCCCGGCCGTCTCCGAATCGAGTCTCGATCGGTCGATTGATATCGTCCTCGAGAGCCGAAAGCACGTCTGGCAAGCTCCGCGCAACGCTCACAAGGCCGAAGAGGCTGGGATTCTAAGAGACTTTGGGCGCGCCGTGGAGCGTTGGCTGAATAAGCTTGCGGAATGGCTTGTCCGCGTCCTCGGCTGGCTCCGGCCGGAACCAGGGCCGAGCCGCAAAGCTGCTTCTGGAGGAAGACTACAGGTCCGGCAAGTCGCGATTGCCCTGCTCGTGCTCTGCGCCTTGGGCTTGGCGGTACTGTTATTGCGCACCGTGTCGCAGCGCCGCTCCTGGAGGCCAGGGCCGCACCCGCCCGCGTCCGCCGGCAGCCCGGTTGATCTTGCCCGGGCCGATTTGAGTCCCGAGGAGTTGCCCGAAGAGAAGTGGCTGGATCTGGCCCGGGAAATGGTGCAACAGGGGCAGCCGCGCCTGGCTGTTCGCGCCCTCTATTTGGCGGGAGTCGTGGTATTGGGGAAGCGCGAGCTGCTTACCCCTACTCGATTCAAGTCTAACCGGGATTACCTTCGGGAGCTTCGGCGACGATACCGGGGCGCTGGAAGTCTGGTCCCGGTCTTTGAAGCCATGATCAGTATGTTCGAGAAGGTCTGGTACGGGCGCCATGAAACGGACCGGGCCGACGTGGAGGAGATGCGCCGGCTGTTCGGCGAGCTGTAGCAACAGGACGAAGCATGAGGAACCGCACATTACTGAAGCTGCTGGCAGCGGGCATGTTCATTGCCTTTGCTTTCGCCGGCCTTTGGCTCCTGTTTCTCGGCTTCGAAATCGGCGACGTCTATCCTCCCTTCTCGTCTCATCGTTCGGAACTGGATGGGACCCAGGTCCTCTACGAGGCGCTTGAACGCCTGCCGGAAGTAAGCGTGGGACGTCACTACGGGCCGGCAAACCGCATCGAACGAGCGGTTGAAACCACTGTACTCGTGGCGGGTCTTTCCGCCCTCGATTGGTATCTCGGTGACGAAAAGGAAATGACCCGGTTGTTGCGTTTGGCCGATGACGGGGCCCGCCTGGTCGTATGTCTGGACTCCGCGGCGCCGCTGGTTTCTTTGCTCGAAGCCACGTCGAGGGAGCGAAAACAGAAGAAGGAAGAGAAACCCAAACAGCCGGCGGGGGAGAAAATCTTCGACGTCGTGCTGCGTGCGGAGGAAAAGCAAGCCGCAGAGACGGTGTCAGACGCAAGCACGGGGCGGACCGTGGTGCGGCCGGCTCAGTTGATCCTCCAAGACGAGCAAGACCCTCTGCCGGCCCGTTTGCCCGCAAGCGGGTCTGTATCCCTTGATCCGAAGGGTAAGGCTTGGAAGACCGTATACGCCCGGCAGGGCCGGCCTGCCGTCATCCGCCGCACCCAGGGCACCGGAGAAGTCGTCCTCCTGGCCGACTCTTATCTGATCACGAACCGGGCCATGTGGGAAGCGCGGTATCCCCAGTTCCTCACGTGGCTGGTGGGGGCCAGGCGCCGCGTCCTGTTCTATGAGCGGCACCTGGGCGTGGCTGAAGATCCGGGTGTCGCCTCGTTGCTTCGGAAGTACCAGTTGCACGGGGTGCTGGCTGCCCTCGTGATCGTGATGTTACTGTTCGTCTGGCGCAATAGCGTCCCCTTACTGCCGGCTCCCCGGTCAGCCGCCGACACTCGGCCCCTCGAGATCAGGGACCGGGGCTCCAGTCTCACGGCGTTGGTCGCTCGCACACTGGCCCCCTCCGAGCTTCTTGATGTGTGCCTCGGAGAGTGGAAGAAAAGCGAAAAACCGGGTGCGCAGCTCGTGGATCAGGCAGAGAGGCTGGCTCACGAAAGGCGGGATGTTGTCGAGGCGTACAGGCAGATTGTAGCGATAGTGAGAAAGGGTGTAAGGAGCTGATTCCCTGGGCGAGGAGGGCTATCCACGAATTACACGAATTGATTTGTCCACGAACCAATTCGTGTAATTCGTGTAATTCGTGGATAACCCTCCTCGCCCAGGGAATTGGAGGGAGTGTCCGCAAATGACATCAGATCTTGACCGTCTCATAGGAATCTTCAAACAGGCTCGGCAGGAGGTCGCGAAGATCATCATCGGGCAAACGGAGGTGATTGATCAGGCCCTGATCGTGATCGCGACCCGAAGCCATGCGCTCATCGAGGGTGTGCCGGGGATCGCCAAGACGCTGCTCGTCAGAACGCTGGCGCGTGTGCTGGGATGTGATTTCGGGAGAATCCAGTTCACCCCGGATCTGATGCCGACCGACATTATCGGCACGAACGTCTTTAACCTGCAGCGCAATGAATTCGTCCTCGTCAAAGGCCCGGTCTTTACATCTTTCCTGCTGGCCGACGAAATCAACCGGGCGCCGGCCAAGACGCAGTCGGCCCTTCTCCAGGCGATGCAGGAAAGAACTGTGACCATTGATCGCGAGCAACACGGGCTGCCCGATAACTTCACGGTCTTCGCTACCCAGAATCCGATCGAACACGAAGGAACGTATCCCCTGCCTGAAGCGCAGAAGGATCGCTTCATGATGAAGATCAAGATGGACGTTCCGAATCGCGAGGGCGAGCTCGAACTGGCGAGGCGAACGCTGGGGCCGGACGCGCCGGAGGAGAGCCTGGCTGCAGGCTGTGTTCAGTGCGTGCTCCTGGAGTCCGACCTCGCAACCATTTGGGAGGGCCTCCAGGGGGTGACGATGCGGGAACAGCTGCTGAACTACGTGGTAGATATCGTTAGAGCGAGCCGCCAGCATGAAAGCGTACTGGTTGGCGCCGGGCCGCGTGCCACCCAGTCGCTTCTGCAAGCCAGCCGTGCTTGTGCGGTCCTGGCCGGCCGTGACTTTGTCACGCCGGACGACGTGAAGGCGATGGTTTTACCGGTCCTGTCGCATCGTCTGATACTCCGGCCCGAATATGAAATCGAGGGGATCAGCATAGAAGAGGTGATAGACCGGATCGTGCAGGGAGTCGAAGTTCCGAGATGATCGTTCCCGAGAAGAGGTTGATCGCCTGGTCTGCGGTTGTGCTGCTGGCTTGCGGAATCGCTGTCCGTTGGTTTCCGTACGCCTGCGCAGCTGTACTTCTGGGCGGTGTCCTCGTTCTGATCATCGATGCGGTCCAAGGCGCGAAGCCTCTTCCCCGCCTCCAGCTCACCCTGCCGCCGCTGGTGCGTTTGACGAAGTCACGTCCGGGGCAAGTGGATATTCGGGTGTCGAACCTGGGGGATGTCGGGGTCGAGGTGCGTGTGGGAGTTGTATGGCCGGAGGGGATTCTTGCGCCGGGCCTCCCTGGGAGTGCGGGCGCTCCCAGGGACGCCGGCGAGGCTGGTCTTATGCTATTTGCTCTCGCTCCCCGGTCCACCTCCTCTTTCTCCTGGCCCTGCGTGGCCCTCAGGCGCGGTCAGTACCGCTTGTCTGACTATGTGCTGGTGGTTCTCTCTCCTTTTAAGCTCTGGTCTGTCCTTTCGAGGCGGACGACAGAATGCGAAGTGAGGGTTTACCCCGACCTGATGAGGGAGCGGAAAACGACAGCTTCCATGCTTCTGCGCGGCACTGCCGGGACTCACCTGCAGCGCCAGGTCGGGCAGGGGCGGGAATTTGAGAAGCTGCGCGAATATGTCCCAGGCGACAGCTACAGCGAGATTCATTGGAAGGCGACCGCCAAGCGAGGCCGGCCGATTACGAAAGCCTTTCAGGTTGAGAAGACCCAGGAAATCTATGTCGTGATCGACAATTCCCGGCTTTCGGGCAGGTATCTCGGGCTGGCGCCGAACGGTGACGAAGATCACTCGGAGATGACGGCACTTGAGTATTTTATCTCTGCCGGATTGCTCGTCGGGATCGCGGCCGAGAGGTATGGAGACCTGTTCGGGCTGCTCGTGTACAGTGACCGGGTCCTGAAGTTTGTCCGGGCGGGCGGCGGAAAGCAGCATTTCAATGCGTGTCGACAGGCTTTGTATGATCTGCGCACCCGTCCCGTCCCTCCCGATCTCCAGGAGCTGAGCTCCTTCATCGGAGGGCGATTACGACGACGTGCGCTTTTGGTGTTTCTAACGGACTTCGAGGATCCCGTGACCACCGAAAGTTTCTTGCGTAACATTGAATTAGTTGCACGGCGGCACCTGGTGTTGGTCAATACGGTGAGGCCTCGGGAGACCGGTCGAATTTTTGCCCATCACGAGGTCGATTCAGTCGCAGACATATATCGTGCGCTGGCCGGCCACCTGGAATGGCAAAAGTTGATGGAGCTGCAACGAACTCTCTTTCGAATGGGTGTGCGCATGGATGTGTTCGAGCCTGAGCGGCTGGCCGGCAGCCTGATTTCCCAATACTTGACTGTTAAACAAAGGCAATTGTTGTGATTATTGACCTTCCTCGTTTTCTGATTGAAGAGCGGAAATACTGGTCGGAACTGGAAAAACAGCTGGACCATGTCGAGAGGGAGCCGGCCCTGCGCCTGACATTGGAGGAGGTGCAGCGGTTCCACTATCTGTACCAGAGGGCGTGCGCCGACCTGGTCAAGATCCAAACCTCGGCGTATGAACCGGGTGTTTGCCGATACCTGGAATCTTTGGTCGCCCGGGCCTATTCGGAGATCTACGAGACCCGGAAAACGCAGCCCGGGCGCAAGATACAGGTTCTCGCCGTGGTCGGGGCCTTCCCGCGCGCCTTTCGGCGGCATCTGGGCGCCTTCGGCCTGGCCGCCCTGCTGACGGGGGCAGGCGTTGTATTTGCCGCCTCTGCCCTTTACCTGGATGAGGAGGCAAAGGCGGTCCTGATGCCGTTTCCACAGCTGACGGGCAGCCCTAAGGAGCGAGTGCGCCAGGAGGAAGAGGGGAAGGAATCCGATCGCCTGGCCGGCAACCAAGCCAGCTTCTCAGCCTTCCTCATGACGCACAACATCAAGGTGTCGGTTTTCGCCCTGTCACTGGGCGTCACTGCCGGCATCGGAACGGGCATCCTTGTCTTTTACAACGGGGCAATCCTCGGAGCCGTCGCCGCCGACTACATCCTGGCTGGAGAGGGCGTCTTCCTTATGGGGTGGCTCCTGCCTCATGGTGTGATCGAAATCCCGGCGGCGTTAATTGCCGCGCAGGCGGGGTTCGTGCTGGCCGGGGCCTGGCTTTCGGGCAACCGTCGAAAGTCCCTCGTCGGGCGCCTGAGGGAGGTTTCGCCGGACCTCGTTATTCTGATCTTCGGTGCGGCCGCCCTTCTGGTTTGGGCCGGGATCGTCGAGGCGTTTTTCTCCCAGTACCATGAGCCACGTTTGCCCTATTGGGTGAAGATCGCCTTCGGCTGCGTGGAGATGATGCTGCTCGCGTTTTACTTGTTTGTCGTCGGCGGTTCGGAGGAAGATCAGGGCGGTGTAAAGTCGACAGAGCCGCGCACGTGACCTTCTGCCGTTCAAACACGCTCTATGCACGAAGCACGCTTGGAAATCCGCACCCCTGAAGGCGTGCTTTTTGCTTATCCGCTGGCCGGCCTCTTCTCTCGGATGCTGGCGTGGCTGATCGATCTCTTCTGTGTCTCCGCTCTCACCAGCCTGTTTACTGTTCCGTTGAGTTTACTGAGACTCGTGAGCCCCGATTGGAGCTATGCGCTCGGCCTGCTGATCGCCTTCGTGCTCCAGATCGGCTACTCGATTGTCCTGGAGTGGCACTGGAGGGGACAGACCATCGGAAAGAAACTGCTTCGCCTCCGGGTTATCGACACTCAGGGGCTAAGGCTGCAGCCCCAGCAAATCGTAATTCGGAACCTGCTTCGCACCGTCGACCAACTGCCTCTTTTCTACATGGTGGGCGCGATTGCGGTACTGGCGAGCCGTAAGTATCAGCGCCTGGGCGACTGGGCTGCAAACACCGTTGTGACGCGGGTAGCGACTCTGGTCGAGCCCGACCTGGACCTGGTCGCATCGAGCCGGTACAACTCACTGACCGCCTACCCGCACCTGGTTGCGCGGCTCGTGCAGAGCGTCAGCGCGAGGGAAGCGTGGGTCGCTTTGGAAGCCATCAGACGCCGGGACCGGATGAAGGCCGAGGCGCGGTTGGAGCTCTTTGCCCGGTTGGCCGATCACTTTCGTTCGGCGGTCCCGTTTCCCGCCGAGGCCTGGGCGGGGATCAGCGATGAGCAGTACGTCCGCAACGTGATGGACGCGATTTTCCGGCGAAGAGTGAAAGGCTGAGGGGTAATCCCTTTCTGGAGTTGGGAGTGCCATGCTACCGCTTTGTGCAACGGCCGCCGCACGGAAGTGCTGCCTGGACAACAAGAGAGCTGAGGGCCGGGCTGCTTTCTCACGCCGGAGGCGAGAGAGGAGAGTAGCCGGGGGTGGAGCCGTTTTTCAGGCGACACCCCCGGAAAACGACCCAAACGCAAGAACGCACCCCGGCAGGGGTGCGAGGAATGCCTCCTCCCACTCCTGCCGGAGTGGGGGGACTTTGCTGCCTGTTTCCCGGGGGTGTCGCCTGAAAACGGCTCCACCCCCGGCTACTCTCCTCTCGCGCCTCCGGCGTGAGGAAGTAGCCCGGCCCTTAGCCTGACTTGTTGTCCAGGGCGCCTATTCCGCCTAAAGAGCAGGGCATGGCGACCGCACCCCAAAAAAGAGATCACCCTTTGGCTTCTATCTTCCCCTCCAATTGATCCAGCAATCCCACTTGTGCCGGATTGATTTTGCGCCGGGCTTCCTCGAGCGGAAACCAGCCGGCCCGGTCGGCCTCCGGGAATTCACGCTGCCTGCCCGATCGGGGCGGCCATTCCATGCTGAAGAGGTTGCTCTTGATCGTCGTCGCGTCGCAGTCTCCTTCGCAGGCCCAGGCGAAAACCTGTTTGCCACCCTTCTGCGTGATGGGTGCCAACTGAACAAAGGGGCCGGTCGCGGCTTCAATTCCTGTCTCTTCCTCGAATTCGCGGATAGCGGCTTTTAACCATTCCTCATCCGCGTCCGGCTCTCCCTTGGGGATCGACCAGGCCCCCAGATCCTTCGCGGCCCATATCGGCCCTCCAGGATGGATCAGGAATACTTCGATTCCTCGCTCGTTCATACGATACAGCAGCAACCCCGCGCTCATCTTGGCCACGAGGGTCATTCTAACCCGAAAATAACGATACAATGCCGAGAAGAGGCGACAGGACTTTGGCTCAGGAAGAATACTTCGAAATCGTCAACGATGCCGGCGAAGTGATCGGCCTTGCTCCGCGATCGAAATGTCACGGCGACCCGGCACTGGCTCATCGTTCGGTTCACGTCTTCGTGAAGAACCGGGCAGGCGACCTGTTTTTGCAGAAGCGCTCACAGACGAAAGACATCCAGCCGGGAAAATGGGACACCTCCGTGGGAGGGCACCTCTGTCCCGGCGAAACCTATGAAGAGGCGGCGTGGCGCGAGCTCCAGGAGGAACTGGGAGTCAAGCCGCAGGGAGCCGATAGACCGGCGTTGATCGAGCGCCACCGCTACGTTTGGCGCAGCCCCGTGGAGACGGAGCATGTTTGCACGTTCGAGATGATCTATGAAGGGCCTTTCCGGTTGCAGGAAGAGGAAATCGAGGAAGGTCGTTTCTGGACAGCCGCCGAGATCCAAGAGGCGGTCGGGCGAGGGATCCTGACCACCAACCTGGAGCATGAACTGAGGCTGCTCGGAGTCTAAAGGACCCCCAAGGACCTGAACGACCTGAAGGACAACAAGAAACTTTGGCTCGTCTTTCTTGTCCTTCAGGTCCTTCAGGTCCTTTCCTGGTGCCTTAGTCCAGCACCCCCATCTCCTTCAAGAGATGACCGGCGCCGTCGACTTCGGACATGACCCAGAGGGCATACCGGAAGTCGACATGGATCGAGCGCGTCCGCACTTTGTCGTAAAGAAAGTCGGACGCTATCGTGTCGAAGGTTCCGTCAAAGAGGAGACCCACGAGCTCGCCCTTTCCGTTGAGTGTCGGCGAGCCCGAATTCCCGCCGGTTGTGTCGACGCTGGAAAGGAAGTCGACCGGGACGTCTCCTACTTCAGGATGGAGGAACGGGGTTTTCTTGCCACCGCGGAACGCTTTTATCGCCGCAAGCTCGCGCGCGGGGGCATCGAACTCCCCTTCGCCCGTGTGCTTCTGTTCGATTCCCGCCAGGGTAGTGAAGGGCTTCCAGTAGAGGCCGTCCTTGCTGTCGACACCCTTGATCTGCCCGAAGGTCACTCGCAGTGTACTGTTCGCATCGGGGGCGACCAGGCCGCCTTCCTTCTGAAGCAGCGCCTGCATGTACCGCGGGCGCAGGCGGGAGTCGGCTCCCTGGCGCTTCTTGTCGGCAACCCTCTCTGCCTGGTACATCGGGTCGAGGGCATAGGCCAACTCAACGAAGGAATCCTTGGTTGCAAGGATCTCGGAAGTCGGCTTGTCGAACAAGGCCAGACGATAGTCTCTGTCGGCCATCTTAGTGCCGGCATAGAGCTTGTCCAGGTAGCTGTCAATCGCCTTCGCCGCGTCCGACTTTGCCATTCCGGGTGTCAGCCCGGCGGCCTTGTCAAGGGGCGCTATCCGCTGATCCGCGGGAAGCTCGGCCGCCAGTCCCAGGGCATAGCGGAGCAGGACCCGGTCGAGCCGAGCGTCCAGAGTGCGTTGGATGCGCTCCTGCCCCTCGCGAATCCGGCTCCAGTCACGCTGCTGGTAACTCGATTCCCGGTCCATGTCGTTCGCCTTGGCTTTTTCGATCGAGAGCAGGTAAGCGCTCTGAGCGGATGTCAGGAGAGTCGAGGAGGAGAAGAGTTGGGCAAAAACGGCGTCGCGTTCCCGGGTCTTTTCGATCTCCGCCTGCAGAGCGCGCAGGGCGGGCAGGACGTCGCCGAACTGTTTCGCGCGCGCCGGGTCGGCCGCAATCCAGGTCTCCAGGTCTTTTTGAGCCTTTTGCTTCTGGGCCAGGATTCCACCCTTCACCAGACCTTCGAGCATGCCCCTGCGGTTGGTCAGGGTGTTGTTGAGACCGCGCAGCCTGCTGGCAGCCTTGATCTGCAACTCTTTATCCTGTTTGCCGATTTCTTCCAAAATCGCGATCTGATCCTGATAGTTCTTGATGGTTCGCGGGAACGTCCACTCGGTCGTCAGTTTCACTTCCTCGTAGGTCTGATGCCGCTGCGTGCGCCCCGGGTATCCAACGACGAAGACCAGATCGCCGCTTTTCACGCCGGCCGGCTGGATTTTCAAGATCTGACGGGGCTTGAAGGGAACATTGTCCTTCGAATACGGAGCCGGTTTCCCGTCCTTACCGACATAGGCGCGGAAGAACGACCAATCACCGGTGTGACGGGGCCAGCGCCAGTTATCGGTTTCACCCCCGAAGTTCCCGATCCCGACGGCCGGGGCGTAAACGGTCCGGACGTCCTGGATCTCCAGTTGTGCGATCTCGTAGTATTTATGCCCACCGAAGAACGAGGCCACCCGGCAGCGAAGTCCGCCCGCTTCGCAAGCAGCGGTCCGTTCCTTGATTCGGCGATCGGTCAAGTCATGGCGCTGCCTGTCGTCAAGTTTCGGGTCAATCTGGCCCGTGATTGCCTCGGTCACATCTTTCACCGATTGTGTGACGTACACCCGGGCTCCCGGGCCGTTCGAGATTTCTTCGTCCCGCGTCTTGGCCAGAAAACCGTCGACCAGCAGATTCTTCTGCGGAGTCGAGTTGTACTGCAGCGCACCAACGGCGCAGTGATGGTTGGTAACGATCAGTCCCTCTGGCGAGATAAACGAGGCCGAGCAGCCGCCCAGGGAAACGACGGCGCCCATCGGGTGCCCGGTCAGATCGGCAAAAGCCGCCGGGTTGCCGGTAAAGCCCATCGCCTTTAGCTTGGGCGCCAGATCGGGGATCTGTTGCGGCATCCACATCCCCTCGTCGGCGACGAGGAAAGAGCCAGCGGATATGAAAAGCACAGCGATAGTCAGCAAGCGAGTGATGGATTGCATTCGAACTCCTCTTGAATGTGTGAAGAGCGATGGTAGCACAACCGAAACACAGCCGTAAGCGCAGCGCTTTTTACCGGAGCGACCCGGCCGTAACAGTCGGCACCCATCGTGAGCCTGGTCGCCTGCTGACTGTCACGGCCGGGTCGCTCCGGTAAAAAGCGCTGCGCTCACGGCTGTGTTAAGAACGCGGGCCGCGTAGCGCCTTAATCGCTGATCACCGACGGTTTCCCGTGGTAGATCGGGTAGGGCGGGCGCTTGGTCTTTTTCGGCGGGTTGCGCTTCAGTTCCTGCAGCAGGTAATCCACCGCCTTCTCCAGCTGCGGATCACGCCCTTCCCGCCAGGCTTTCGGGTCGAGCTCGACCACCATGTCCGGCGCCACGCCGTTGTTTTCGATCTCCCACTTCCCCTCGGGAGTGTAGAAGGCAAAGTGAGGCGCGGTAACCGAGCCGCCGTCGATCAGAGTCGGATACCCTCCAATTCCGACGAGGCCGCCCCACGTGCGCTTGCCGATGAGCGGTCCGACCCCGGCCCGTCGGAACATGTAGGGCATCAAGTCGCCGCCCGACCCGGAGTACTCGTTGACGAGCATGACCTTCGGGCCAAGAACGCAGCCAAACGGCGTTCGGTAATCCTCGCCGTCCCGAACAGCCCAGTAGCTCATCAGCGGTTTGCGCAGATAGTCGACGATGTAGTCGGCGGCCTGGCCTCCGCTGTTGAAGCGTTCGTCGATGACCAGTGCGTCCTTGTCTGTCTGCGAGAAGAAGTAGCGGTTGAAGAACGTGTAGCCGCCTTGAGCCGTGTCGGGCAGATAGACATAGCCAAGTTTGCCGCCGCTGGCCTGGTCGACCTTCCGGCGGTTGTCTTCGATCCACGCGAGGTTCCGCAGGTCGGTCTCGTCGGAAATCGGGACCACCGTTACTTCACGGGAGTTGCTCCCGTCGGGATTCGGCCCGACCTTCAGGACGACCTGTTTGCCGCTGGTGTTCTCGAAGAAGCTGTAGATATTGTCCGCAGCTGTAACCTCACGTCCCCTGACCGCGAGGAGGTATTCCCCGGCGACGACGTTGACTCCCGGCTGGGTCAAAGGCGCCCGCAAATCCGGGTTCCAGTTCTCGCCGTTGTAGACACGCGCAAACCGGTAACGGCCGTTTTCAATCTTGTAATCCGCCCCCAGCAGCCCGCCGGGGACGCGCTTCGCGTTCGGAATGTCTCCTCCGCCGACGTACAGATGGCCCACCGACAATTCTCCCAGCATTTCCTGGAAGAGGTAGTTGAGCTCGGCCCGGTGAACGATCGTGTCAAAAAAGGGCCGGTACTTCGCAGACGTTGCCTGCAGATCGAGGCCGTGGTGATTGGGATCATAGAAGAAGTCACGTTCGATCCTCCAGACCTCTCGGTAGATCTGGTCCCATTCGGCCTTGGGATCAACGTACACCTCGGCTTCTTCCACCTTCAGTTTGCCTTCACCGGGTTTAAACGGCTGGGCGGTGGCGGCGATGTACCAGCTTTGCCCCTGGCGCAGGAGCATCTTTTCGCCGTTCGCCGATACTTCAAAATTGCCGACGCCTTCGACGACCTTTTCGAGCTTTCGCTTCTCAAGGTCGTACTTTTGAATGATGGCGCCCGCATCTGGTCCCGCCTGATCGGGTGGGAATTCCGCGATGAACAGGAGGTTAGGCTTGACGGCCATCAATCCGATGACGTTGCGGGGGGAAACAGACAAGGCCAGAATGCGTTGCCCGATGTTTTCAAAGTCGATTTCGACCTTGGGAGGTTCCTTCTTGTCGGCTTTCTTTTCATCCGGCTTGTCGTTCGGCTTCGCCGCGTCGTCCTTCGTCTGGTTATCAGCGTCCGCCTTCACGGCCTCTTTGCCGTCTTCTTTCTTGTCGTCTTTCTTGTCGTCTTTCTTTTCCTCGGCGGGCTTCTCTTCATCGCTCTCAGGCCCGAGAGGCGACGGAGCGTCTTTTTTCAAGACGCAGAGGTAGACACTGCGGGTCGGACGCATTGGGTAACTCGACATGTCGAACCCGAAAACCCGAGGTCCGATATCGGTGCTGGCGGTGAAATATACGTACTTACCGTTCTTGTCGAACACACTATGGGCGGCATCGCTCATTCCGTCCGTAATCTGGTGCGATTTCGCCTCCTCGAGCGAGTAGATAAAAATAGCGCGATACCAGGAGGCGATCGGCTTCTGGTAAACGAGCCAGCGGCTGTCAGGCGACCAGCTGGGTGCGCCGCCTCCGCGGGTCAGTGAATCGACCTTTACGGGTGTTCCCTTTTCAACATCGACGTACCAGATGTTCAGGCGCTTGTCGGTATAGGCGAACTTCTTGCTGTCCGGTGACCAGGCGACGCCGTAGAAGAACGAGGGTGGTTTGCCCAGATCGATCTTCTTGACCTCCCCCATTCCGTTCTGCGCCCGCAGGTGCAGAGCGTACTCCCCGGACTCATCCGAAAAGTAAGCGATCCATTTGCCGTCTGGAGACCAGGCCGGGTCGCGCTCGGCAACTCCCGGGGTATTGGTCAGGTTGCGCGTGTCCCCCTTCTCGGCGGGAACGGTCAGAATCTCGCCGCGCGCTTCGAAAATAGCCCGTGCGCCGGAGGGCGAGATGGACGCATTCGCCAGCCGGTTCGCTACTTTTTCATATTTCGCACGCAGGGTCAGGATGTCGCTGTTCAGCCCCACGTTGACTTTCGTCGTCTTCCCGGATTTCAAATCGTACAGATTCAGGGAACCGAACTGCTCGTAGACGATGGCCCCGGGGCCGGCCGAGGCGGACTTGATGTCGAGCCCGTCGTGGGTGATCAACTGGCGGACCTGCTTCGTCCTGGTGTCGAACGAGAACAGGGTGACAGGGCCATTGCGATCGGAAAGGAAGTAAATCTTGTCCCCAACCCACATCGGATTGAAGTCGTTGGAGGTGGTTCGGGGAATGGCCTCGGTGCTCGAATCGGCCGTTTTGGCTATCCAGATCGGTGTTGCCATCCCGCCGCGGTAACGCTTCCACGCATTGAAGGCGCGAGGAAGGGGTACGTAGGCGAGTTGTGCTCCATCGGGAGAATAGGAGCCCTCGTAGGCCATCGGGAGCTGGACGTCCGAGGGAAATACACCGTCGATCGGCATCGTGAAAAGCCGCGAGAAGCGAACCGAGTAGCTGGCGCGGTCGGAGACGAAGAGCAGTTGCTTCCCGTCCGGGGTCCAGCCGGCCACCGTGTCAGCGTCCGGGTGCCAGGTCAGCCGTTTCGGCACGCCGCCGCCCGCAGGCACTGTGTAGACATCGGTATTGCCGTCGTACTCGCCGGTAAAAGCGATGGTCCGGCCGTCGGGCGAGAACAGTGGCCGCTGCTCATTGCCAACACCGCTCGTCAGCCTCGTCGCTTCGCCCCCCTCTCGGGGAACCGTCCACAAATCGCCGGCATAGGTGAAGCAGATGTGGGTTTGATTAAGTGTCGGATGCCGCAACAGAAGCGGTTGATCATTCGCCGCAAGCGGGGTAGCAACAACCGCAGTCACGATAAGGATGAGTAGCAAGGATAAATTTTTCATATTGTTTTATTCCAATGACCTATCCACGAATTACACGGCGCGGCGTGGCCGCAACCAAAAGCCTGCCCGATGAAGAAGAAAGACAGAATGTCGAATATCGAATATCGAATGTCGAATGTCGAAGTGAGGAAGAAATGATCATTGGATCT
>RPQK01000014.1 GCA_003819755.1 Acidobacteriota bacterium
CAACTCCTGAAAGATCTTGCGGATCAAATACAAGTCCTCGTTGGAGAGCTGAGGCGAGGCGATAATGCCGATGCTCTCGGGTCCATACTTCTCGAGGGCGGTCTTCAAAGCTCGCGGCACTTCTTCCATAACCGCGTCCCAATCCGACAACTCGAGCTGCCCGGCGCGCCGCAGGTGCGGGTATTCAATCCGATTCTTGTTGATGAACTCGTATCCGTACCGCCCTTCGTCGCAAATCCACCATTTGTTCACGAAAGGATTGAAACGGGGTTTCAGCCGGAGAATGCGGCGCCCGTCCGACTTGTAGGGGCGAGCGGTGTTGTAATGAACCTGAATGTTGCAGCCGCGTGCGCACCCGTTGCAGATCGAATCCTGCGACTGTAGATACCAGACACGGCACTTGAACCTGAACTCTTTCTCGGTCAGCGCACCGACCGGGCAGATATCGATCACGTTTCCGGAGTACTTGTTGCTCAGCTGCTTCCCTGGATAAAGATCGATGACGGAATGGTCCCCGCGCTCGAAGATTCCGAGCTCGTTGGTGTGCGTTACCTCATCGGTAAAACGAACGCACCGGCTGCAAAGGATGCACCGTTCCTGGTCCAGCACCACGTGAGGACCGATCGGGAACGCCTTCTTGCGTTTGAGCTTGTTGTCCAGAAACCGGCTGTCATAACGGCCGATTTCCATGTAAAAGTTCTGCAGATCGCACTCGCCCGATTGATCACAGACGGGGCAGTCCAGGGGGTGATCGACCAGCAGGAATTCGAGCATGGCCTTGCGCGCCTGTTTCACCTTGTCCGAAGTCGTGATCACCTGCATGCCGTCCGCCACCCGGGTGTGGCACGCAATCTGAAGCTTCGGCATTTTCTCGATCTCGACCATGCAGAGCCGGCAGCTTCCGGCAATAGACAAACCCGGATGGTAGCAATAGCGCGGTATGTAGATTCCGAGCTTCTCGGCCGCTTGGATGACTGTCGTCCCCGGGTCAACGACGATCTGTTGTCCGTCAATCGTAAGAGTGGGCATAAGTTCTAACAAGGACCGGCGGTTGAGGTGCCGCGTAATCCGCGGCACCTCAGGCTACTGCCATTCTTATCTCTTGCACATCGCACTTCCCGTGCTTCACGTGGTACTCGAACTCCTCCGGGAACCTGGTCAGGAAGCCTCGATAGGCCATCGATGCTCCGTCGCTCAGCGCGCAGATGCTGGTGCCGGACATGTTGTTCGCCGCACTCATCAGCGTCGCTACGTCATCAACGCTCCCGTTCCCCTCCAGCATTCGAGAGACGATCCGATAGACCCACCCCGTCCCCTGGCGGCAGGGAGTGCACTGGCCGCACGACTCGTGCGCAAAAAAGTCCGCAATCGTTTGCATGGCCTTCACCATGCACACTTCCTCGTCCATCACCACAATTCCGGCCGAACCGAGCATCGATCCGACTTTGCTCAACTCGTCAAACGTCATCGGAATATCGACTTGGTCGGCCGTCAGTACCGGCGCGGACGCTCCACCGGGAATGATGGCTTTCAGCTTCCGATCTCCGACGATTCCCCCTCCATGCTCATAGATCAGCTCGCGCATCGGCGTGCCCATGGGCAGCTCATACACGCCGGGGCGTTTGACCCGTCCTGAAAGCGCAAACAGCCGGGTCCCGCCGTTGCGGTCGACACCTATGTCGGCGAACCAGTCTCCGCCCTTCAGAATGATGTTGCGAAGATGGGAGAGTGTCTCGACGTTGTTGATGACTGTCGGGCAGTTGAAAAGGCCGACGATCGCCGGGAATGGCGGTTTGAGCCGGGGCCAACCCTTCTTGCCTTCGAGTGATTCGAGCAAACCGGTTTCTTCCCCGCAGATGTAGGCACCCGCTCCCCGGTGAATATGCAGGTCGAGCTTGAAGTCCTGACCCAGGACCCGCTCGCCGAGTATCCCTTCTTTGTACGCTTCCTCGACGGCCGCTTTGAGGATCTGGAAAGGACGGACGTACTCCCCGCGAATGTAGATGTAGGCTTTGTGAATCCCAACCGCCCAGGCGCAGATGATGATGCCCTCGATCAGGCGATGGGGATCCCACTCAAGGATGTAGCGGTCCTTGAAGGTGCCCGGTTCCGCCTCGTCCGCATTAACGGTCAAGTACTTGGGCTTGCTGTCGTCGGCTGGAACAAAGGACCATTTCTTCCCGGTCGGGAATCCTGCCCCGCCCAGGCCTCTGAGATTCGACTTGACGACCTCGTCGGTGACCTGCTTGGGAGCCATCTTAAACAGAGCTTTCCGGGCTGCCTCGTACCCGCCGTTCTGTCGATACCAGGCGAGGTCCTTTGCTTGCTCGTTACCGAAATACTCCGAAACCAGCTTAACAATTGGCATATTACCTTTTCAGCGGCGGTCGAGTAACTTGCCGCGGATCACGCGGATAAACGCGGATCACGCGGATGGCAAATCCGCGTTATCCGCGTTTATCCGCGTGATCCGCGGTATCCAGAATCTCATCCACCTTCTCAGGCGTTAGATTCCCGTAGTATTCACCGTCCAGCTGCATCATCGGGGCAAGCTCGCACGCACCCAAACAGTCGGGAATCGCCTCCCAGCTGAACTTCCCGTCGGCTGTCACCCCGCCTGGTGCTACCCCAAGCCTGGTCCGCAGGTGGTTGCGTATCCCCTCACAGTCGCCCAGCATGCAGGCTATGCTCATGCAGACCCGAATATGGTGGTGTCCCATCGGACGTCGAAAATACAGACTGTAGAAAGTGACCACTTCACGCACGTCAACGATCGGCAATTCCATGATCTGGGCGACGTAGGCCTCGACTTCCGTCGAGATGTGACCGTTCTGCTCTTGAGCGAGGTGGAGCGTCGGCAAGAGGGCTGCTCGACGCTCGGGATACCGGCTCAAAATATCTCGGAACTCCTGCAGGTTTTCCGGTGTGAATTCGAACGCCTGCGTGCTCATCGATCGAGTTCTCCCGCGATCATGTTGACCGATCCGAAAGTGGCAATGATGTCGGCCATCTGGCCGCCGGTGATGATCCCGGCGAGAGCCGCCATCGGACGCATGCACGGTCCGTTACAGCGGACCCGCCACGGCCGGTCCGTCCCGTCACTGACGATGTAGAAGCCCAGTTCGCCGTTGCCCCCCTCCACCATGTTGTACACCTCGCCTTTCGGCGGGCGGATTCCGTGACCGAGCATGATGATCTTGAAGTGATTCATCAGGGCTTCGATGTTCGAATAGACCTGTTCTTTCGGCGGTATCCAGGCGTCTTTGTCGTTCGCCCGAATCTGCAAATGGACCCGCTTTCCCGTCCCTTCCAGCGTCGGCTCGAGCAGGGTTTCATTCTTAAGCAACCCGGCCGTCTTGCCGAACTTGCCGAGATCCGCCATCAGGTCCGGTTCGATCACCCGCCCCTCGTGATCGATATTCGTCGGTCCCTCGGGGATCTGATCCAGGGCCTGTTCGATGATCCGCATAGACTGCTGCATCTCCTCCATACGGACCAGGTAACGATCGAAGTTGTCCCCAGTAGTGCCCACCGGCACGTCAAAGTTCATCCGGTCATAGACCAGGTAAGGCCAGGCTTTGCGAACGTCGTAGGCGACGCCGGTCGAGCGGAGGAAGGGACCGGTTATGCCGAAACTAATCGCATCTTCCGCAGAGATGACTCCGACGCCCCTCATCCGGTCCATGAAGATGCGATTCCTGGTCAGGAGGCCATCCACCTCCTCGAGCACCTCGCGGGTTTTCTTCAGAGCCTGCCGGCATTGTTCCGTGAACTCTTTCGGCAGGTCGGCCTTGACCCCTCCAATGCGGCCGTACGAGATCGTGATGCGAGCTCCCGTCACGTTCTCCGTCAACTCGTAGAGCCACTCGCGCGCCTTCATCATGTAGAGGAAGACGGAGAACGCCCCGAGCTCCATCGCGGAGGCGCCGATGCACGTGAGATGGTCGGCGACTCTGGCGATTTCGCTCATGATGACCCGGATGTATTTGCACCTCTCCGGGATCTCAAGCCCCATCAGCTTCTCGACTGCGCCAGCGTAGCCAAAGTTATTGATCGCCGGGGAAACGTAGTTGAGGCGGTCGGTGTAGGGAAAGACCTGCGTATAAGTCCCCGACTCGGAGTGCTTCTCGAAGGCCCGGTGAAGGTAGCCGATCTCGATGTCCGCTTTCCTGATCACTTCGCCTTCGAGCTCAACCGAGATCTGAATAACACCGTGCATCGCCGGATGAGAAGGTCCGACGTTGAGCATCATGTTCTTGTTGCTCTTCTCGACCTCCTGCTTGGTTTCTTCCGGTGTCTTGGTTGTAATCGTTGTACTATCGCTCATTGGTTTCTTTTGAACCACGAAACACACGAAACACACGAAAAATTTGTTTCGTGCCACTCGCCACTCGCCACTTGCCACTTGCCACTTGCCACTTGCCACTTGCCACTTGTATTTCGTTTGTTTCGTGATCTACAGTCTTCATGCCTGCGGGTCTTTCGGTCCTACCAGCGGCTGGCGCTTCGTTACCGGGTAGTCCTTCCTCAGCGGATGGCCCTGGAACTCGGGGTAGAGCAGCAGCCGCCGCAGGTCGGGATGATTCTTAAACTTGATACCGAACATATCCCAGGTCTCGCGCTCCAGCCAGTTGGCGATCTTCCATAAAGGCGTGAGGCTTTCTACCTCGGGATCAGACTCCCCGACTGGGACTTTGACGCGCACCCGGGCGTTATATTCGAGAGACAGGAAGTGGTAGACGACTTCGAAGCGTGGTTTCCGCGTGAAGTGGTCTACGGCTGTCAGGTCCATCAGGTAGTTGTACTTAAGGTCCGGGTCGTCCCGCAGGAAACGGGCCAGCTCGAAGATCGCCGCCTTTGAGACAACGACGGTGTCCTGCCCCAGCTGGGCGTGCATTTCGATGACCCGGTCCCCAAACTGCTCCTGGATCTTCTTGAGGGTCTTGCTCCACTCCGCCTCAGGCACCTAGACCTCCTGCTTCTGGTTCTGTATTTTCTCTTGCAGCATGATCAGTCCGTTCAAGACGGTCTCCGGCCGGGGCGGACAGCCCGGGATATAAATGTCGACCGGAAGGACGTGGTCGATGCCGCGGACGGTCGCGTAGTCGTCGTAAAACCCGCCGGTGCACGTGCAGACCCCGAAGGCGACGACCCATTTGGGGGAACACATCTGCTCATAGACGGTGAGAAGTACCGGCGCGATTTTCTGACTGATGGTTCCAACCACGAAGAGGACGTCCGCCTGGCGGGGCGAGAACCGCGGCAGTCCCGCGCCGAAACGATCTATGTCGTAATGGGCGCAGGCCACCGACATGTATTCCATCCCGCAGCATGCGGTAATGAACGGGTATTGAAAAACGGAAAATTTGCGCGCCCAGCCGATCATCTTGTCCAGGCGGCTCGTAAAGAAGCCGAATTCCGTTCCGCCGCCCTTATCTACTTCCATTCCAAAGCTCCTTTTTTAATTGAATAGAAAAGTCCTGCGAGCACGACCGCGAGGAAAATGAGCATCGAGATGAAACCGCCGAGGCCGAGTTCCCGAAAAACCACGGCCCAGGGAAAAAGAAAGATCAGCTCGACATCGAAGAGGATGAAGAGCAATGCAACCAGGAAGAACTTCACCGAAAAGAGTCCGCGCATGATCTCCCGCGGAATCTTCCCGCTTTCGAAGGGCATGTCATGCACGGCTCCGCGGCGTCTGGGGCCAAGCCACTGGGAGAGCGCAATCATTCCCCCGACCGTCCCTCCTGCGAACAGTAAGAGAACAGCAAACCCGAAGAAGTTGCTCATACGGTTTTTCGAGCCCGAAACTGCGTGCTTGCTATTATAACAAAAGGCTTTGTAAGCCCGCGGGATCCGCGGTACCAGGATCGTGCTTACTTCGCTTTAAAGCTCTCGAATTGCTTGTCGGCCAGATAGCTCGAGCGCACCAGAGGCCCGCTCTCTACGTGAACGAAGCCCATTTCCTCTCCGACCTTCCTCCAGTAAGCAAACTCGTCCGGGTGGTAGTAACGGGCCACCGGCAGGTGCCAGCCGCTCGGGCGCAAATACTGCCCGAGAGTCAGAATCTGAACACGGCATTCGAGCAGGTCGGCCATCACGTCTCGTATCTCTTCCTCGGTCTCGCCAAGGCCGAGCATAAGTCCCGTCTTCGAAATGACCGGGCGGCCCGAATCAGCCACGCGTCGAAGCAGTTGAAGTGAAATGGGGTAGACCCCGCCGCCACGGGCTGAACGATAGAGTCGAGGAACGGTTTCGACGTTGTGACCAAGGATCTCAGGCTCGGTTTCAAGGACGATGTTGAGAGCCTCCTCCGAACCCTCGAAATCGGGGATGAGGAGCTCAACTGCGCACCCGGGAGTCGACCGGCGGATCGCCCGCACCGTTTCCGCAAACACCGACGCTCCGCCGTCCGGCTGATCGTCGCGGTTGACCGAGGTAATGACGGCGTGCCGAAGGCCCATGGAGTGCACCGCCTCAGCCACTCGCCCCGGCTCCGTCCAGTCAATCTCTTCCGGCTTTCCCTTCGAGACGGCGCAGTAACGGCATCCCCGGGTACAGATATCGCCGAGAATGATGAAAGTGGCCACCCGATGGTTCCAGCACTCTCCCATGTTCGGGCAGATCGCCTCTTGGCAAACAGTGTGTAGCTTGAGCTGACTGACCAGTCGCTTGAGCTCGTGGACTTCGGTGCCGAAAGGGGCACGGACCTTGAGCCAGTCCGGGTGCCTCCTTTTGGGGACTTCGGCCGTCCCGAGTTGCACCAGAGGTCGCTGTCCCATGCCCTTCACCTTACCAAAATTCCGGGAGGTCGGCCAATCGGCGCGAATTGTTGATCGTTGATTGTTGATTGACGATCGAACCGCGGATGCCTCACTATTTCAATCGGCAATCATCAATCATCAATAATCAATCGGAGGAACCGATGCCACGATATCTTCCAGTTCAAATTGATGCGGCCAGCGCACGGGTGAAAGCGGTCTACGCGGACGTTCAGCAAAGCATTGCTCATGTGCCGAACTTCATCAAGACCGTGGCCCACAACGACCGTCTTCTCAAGCCTATAGCCGATGCGTTTCTGTCCGTCACCGGAGAAAGCAGCCTGAATGAGAAGACCCGGCAATTGGTTATCCTGCGTACGTGCCAGCTGGACAAGTGCAAATACACGATTGACCGGCACATGCTTCTCGCCAGGCAAGCGGGCTGGAGCGATGACCATTTGAAGGTCATGGATGATTACAATCAGACGGACCTTTTTTCTTACTATGACAAGGAAGCATTGAAGCTGGTGGAGATGGTTCGCTCGACCCCGGACGAGATTTCCAACGAGTTCTGGACCCAACTGGACAACCACTATACCTCGGATCAGGTCGTCGAGATGGTTACTCTGATCGGTCTTTTCGGGATGATCAACCGCCTGATCCTCACGCTTCAGATCGAGCCTGATGCCCTGTGATCAGAGTGCGACCTGGATCTCGCCGTTCTGGATTCGTACCTCAAACGTCTGGACGGCGAGCTCCGGATCGAAGGTGTAGGCGCCTGTCTTAATGTCAAAGCTCCAGGCGTGCCAGGGGCAGGTTACCTCCGAGCCAGAGATGAAGCCCTCGCCGAGCGGTCCTCCCCGGTGCGGGCATATGTTGTCGAGTGCGTGAAAATCCCCCCTGAGGTTGAACACCGCGATCTCTCTCCCGGCGACCTGATAAACGCGCGCCTGCCCCTCGGGAACCTCTTCGACCCGGGCGACGGTGAAGAACTCGGGCATGACCTCATTATCCCGCTTTTCCACCGACTCCCGCTCAAGCGGCGGTTGAGTGACTCGCCGTCTTGTGGCGAGTTGTATCGAAACCCGCGCCCGTTTTATTCCGCGTAATCCCACAGAATTGAAACCTTTGCCCCGCTTTTCCGTCAGACAGGATATGAACCGAAAGCGCATCTTGGTCGTTTTGGCGGCGTTACCTCTGCTCCTCTTGACCGCTTGCGATCTGGATACCGTGGCGGAAGTCAAAGGTGATCCCTACAAGTTCACGAAGGACACTGCGCACCTGGGTGGCATCGTCACCAAGTCATACGGTGTGATGGGCTACGGGATTTACGAGATCGAAGACAAGACCGGCAAAATCTTTGTGGTCGCCGAGGGGCGCGGAGTGCCGGCCCGCGGCACGAAAGTCGAAGTGCGGGGCAAGGCGAAAAATGCGTTCACTTTTGCCGGCTTCGATTACGGGACAGTTCTGCTGGAATCGGACAGGAAGATTCACGATTAGCAGTGGCTCTGCTATAGTCAAGTGACAATGGAATGGGAATTTAAGGGTATTCGATTCGACATCGAGACCGAAGCCCTGGGGCCGTTCGTACTGGCTTCCGCCCGCGCGCCGCAGATCGGGCCGTTTGTCAGAGTGAAGCCCTTTTCGTCCCTGGGAAGGTCCGAGGAAGAAGCACTCGATCTCCTGAAGCGCCAGGTGGAATTCGAGTTCCGCAAGCTGCCCACGGCGTCGTAAGGAACCCCCAAGGAAAGGACCCCAAGGACCTCAAAGACCTCAAGGACGAAAAGAAGTTGTCCTTCTCCTTTTGGTCCTTGAGGTCCTTGAGGTCTTTGAGGTCCTTTAACGCTACTCCGATTTCCCCTTGGTGTCCTCGGCCGGCGGGTAGTATCCCTTCTTGTACCGCGATGACAGGCCCTTATCGTCCTTCAACTTGACCTTAATCTTGCGAAATACGCCGTCCTTTTTCTTATTGGTCGGGATGTAGGTCAAGCTGTACTGGCTGCGAAGTTCATCGTTGATGACTGAAAAGGCGTCTTCGAACTGCTGCTCGGAATAGGGGAAGAAGACGGTTCCGCCCGTCTGCTCCGTAACCGCCTTCAGAACCTTGTCGCCGTCTTCATTGCGCCCTGCGCCGAACTTGCTTGTTCCGACCGCATAAACGGTTGCCTCCGCCCGCTGAACCATTTCGACCGCCTCTTCCAGCGGCCGCTTGCTGTGGAGATCATCCCCGTCTGACACGATAACGATAACCCGGCGCGGACTGGCCCCGCCCATCTTCTCATTCGCCACCCGGTACAGAGCATCGAAAAGCGCTGTGCCGCCTCCCGCCCGCAGCCCTTTCAGTTCATTGGCGAGATCCGAGGGCCGGTTCGTGAAATCGCGAAGAAGCGTCGCCCCGGTGTCGAATTCGACGAGCATTGCCTGGTCTTCCGGCCGCATGACCTGGTGGAGGAAGCTCGAGACGGCGCGCTTCTCGAACTCCAGCTTCAGCCTGACGCTGCCGCTGGTGTCAATCATCATAGCCACACTCAGGGGCAGGGAAGTCTCCCTTACGAAAGTTGTGATGGTTTGGGGTACGTTGTCTTCCTCGAGTGAAAACCTGTCGGGCTGAAGGTCGGTGACGAAGCGGCCATGCTTATCCACGACCGTAACCAGAACGTTGACCTCCAGAACTTCGACTCGAATCTGGCTCGACTGGCTCTGAGTGGTTGGCCGGTTCGGCGGCTGAAAAGAAGCAAAAAGCAGGATGGCTGCAAAGCCCAACGGTACGGCTAAGACTCTCCGCATCGGCTGTACTCTAACATTGTTTACTTTTCTTGAGCAATTACGCACAATGATTTACGACCACCGGACAACCCCTATGTTGAGTCGCGAAGAGAAGTTGAGCCGGCTTGATAGCGTCATGCGCCGGATCATTACCGAATGGCATGATCGGGTGAAGGCCGATTACGTGACGGAAGAAGACCGCGAACTGTTGGGGCTCGAACCGGAGATCAAACGCTTCCACTCGACCGGAAATCATCTCATCAAGTTTTCCCGGGAAAAGACCCTGCAGGTGACCTACGGTTTACGCGTCATCACCAGGGGCGACTTGATCGCGATCGAGTCGAGCGTCAACAACAAGTCCTCGAAATTCGACTACGACAGCTTCGCCAGCCGCTTAAAGCTCCACTACTGGCGGAATTGCTACGAAAAGCCATGGACCGATAAGGCTTTTGGACGCTACGCTTACGCCGACCTTCTGCACTTCGATCCCCGGATGGGCCACTCCGTCTCGCTCGACATCCGTGCCGACAAGGCCGATGTCATAAGGCTCCTGTTTCAGATCAACCCGCGGCACGAGGACGAGCTGATCTCGCGAACCGAGCTTCTGCAGGATCTCATCGAGAACTACTGCCTCGCCCCGCTGAAGCGGATCTACGCCGAGACTTTCAGGGGATAGAACTGACCCCTGCCCAACTGAGCGCCGGAGGAAACGACCTCAAGGACCTCAAGGACCTCAAGGACTAAGATATGAGATTCTTATCTTGTCCTTGGGGTCCTTGAGGTCTTTGAGGTCCTTTCCTCCGGCGCTCAGTTGGGCAGGGTCAGTTCGGTCTTCTGTGCTCCCCCTCTCACGCCTGCGACACGACCGGAATCCTCTTGATCACATCGTCCACCTGCTTCGACGACATGAAGCCGATGGTGAACGCATCCAGGCACTCGAGCTGAGCGGCGTGCCGCAGGGCCTTATCGGGTGTCTCACTCAACTCGCCCTGGCCGAAGATCTTCATCCCGATCACGCCTTTTCCTGCGGCTTTCATCTTTTCCAGAACTCCGATAACCACCTGCGGGCGTTCGTCCATTGCGATGCCGGCCGGATTGATCCGAGCGAGATCGACATCGACCCAGGGAGAATCGGCGGCTGCCCGGAGTGCATGGATACTGTGGCAGGAGACGCCGTGTGCCTTGATGATCCCCTTCTGCTTGGCTTCCGACAGCGCGTCCATGGCCGATTTCAGGTTCTCGGTCCACTTGCCGTCCTCTACCGCGTGGAGCAGAACGATGTCGATATAGTCGCTCTGCAATTCCTTCCTGAACCGCTCCAAATCCTGGCGGACTCCCTGGCCCGATTCCGACGTGGTCTTGGTTAAAACCACGACTTTCGAGCGGTCGACCTCCTTGAGCCCTTTGGCAATATACGGGTGAGAGCCGTACTGGTCCGCCGCCTCCCAGAAGTTGAGGCCCTGGTCAAAGCCGTAGCGCCAGAGCCTGGTCAGCTGGTCCGGTCCCATCCGGGTCTGGTCGGATTCGTGTCCCCACCCCCGGGTCCCGCTTCCCATGGCCAGCCTGGACACCTGTATGCCGGTGCGCCCGAGCGTCACTCGATCGACGGCCGACTTCTTTTTCGCGACGAAGGATTGGCCGGCGGCGCTCGACTCACCCATCGAAAGGACAGCGCCCGCTCCGGCCACGGCTGCTGCCTGTAGAAAATGTCTACGACCTACTTTCACGATGGTCTATCCTCCTTTCATCGATTATAGAGGAATGGCACGGTCGTCCGAAGCTTGACAACCCCTTCGATTGCTTGCATATTGTGCATATGAAACGCACAAATCTTGTGCTTGATGAGCAGCTCCTGGAGGAAGCGACGCGGTTAAGCGGAGAGCGCACGTATTCGGCCGCCGTCTCACGCGCCCTTCGGGATTTCGTTCGCCGGGCGAAAGCTGGTCGTATCCTGGAGCTTGCCGGAAGCGGCCTTTGGGTAGGGGATCTGGGCGAGATGCGGGAAGATTCGCCCTTGCGGCGTCGCTCTCGGAAATAACGCCATGTACCTGGTTGACACATCCGTCTGGGTCGAGGTTTTCAGCCGCGGTACGGCTTTGAAGCTCGACTCGATCCTGGATCTCGAAGAAGTCGTTGCCTGTCCTCCTGTTATCCAGGAAGTGCTTCAAGGATTCCGGGACGAAAGCGCTTTCCGTATCGCTCTTGATTCGCTGACCTCCTTTCCCGTAGTCGAAGCGCCTATGCCCCTTGATACCTATCTTGAGGCTGCTGACTTGTACCGGGCGGCCCGCCGGGCGGGGCTGACAGTCCGATCCAGCGTTGATTGCCTGATTGCCGCCTGCGCCCTGCGTCATGGTCTGACTGTCCTCCACAAAGACCGTGATTATGACGTGCTGGTCCGGGTCTCTGCGCTGAAAGCACGGAACGCAGGCTCCTGAACGAAAAAGCGGGTCGGCAATGGTCCGACAAATCACCCTCCAGCCCGCCTACAACCATTTGGATATAAATCCAACAAATTGGAGCGGCCTTCTCTTACAAACGTGATTTCCCCTTCCCTAAGTGTTGTATTCAAAAGAGAACCCGACTGATGCAAAAATCGGCAACCTTGTTGCTTACAAAACGCGTGAATAACCACGACCGATTGCCTGAGGAGGGGCGATTTGTTCGGGTGCCCTCAAGCTCTTCTGGGGAAAAGAAATATTGCTTGAGTTTGGCCCCCGGTTGTGGCATTAACGTACTGACTTTTTTCGGACACGTGCGGCTGCAGGGAGAAGTGACGCGATCTTAAGAGTTTGCGTTTTTCGGGGAACAGTAATTTTCTTCTCGTCCTGTCGGACCGCTCCACCAAAAAAAGGGAGGGTTCTTTTATGGCTAGTTTTCGTAGGAAGGCCTGTATTAACGGCCTTTTAGGGGTACTGTTCTGTTTAGCATTAATCGCGCTTATCGCGCCTCCCGCCTACGCCCAGGAGACCACCGGAACGATTGAAGGACGGGTTTCCGATGCGACTGGCGGGCGCGTCCCTGGAGCGACCGTGAAGGCGGAAAGTGCCGTCTTCACTCGTGAGGCGCTGACGGACGACTTCGGGGCCTACCGGTTCTTGCAGGTTCCGCCCGGCAAGTACAAGGTGACCGCAAGCATGACCGGTTTCAACACCTCGCTTGTCGACGTAGATGTGACGGTTGGTAAGATCGTCGCGGTCGACTTTTCACTGAAGGTCGGCGACATGTCCGAACAGGTCATCGTCAGCGCCGACAGCGTAGCCAAGATCGACCCGGCGCGCAGTTCGATCGAGACCAACATCACGAACAACGTGATTGACATTGCGCCGAAAGGGACTAATCTCACCAGTCTGCTGAAGCTCTCCCAGGCAACCCGATACGAGAGCAACGCCGGCGGATACCAGGTGGACGGCGCGAGCGGTTCCGAGAACTCCTGGGTCATTGACGGCCTGGAAGTCAGCAACTTCCGTACGGGCGTCTTGAACCAGAACAACAACGTTCCGTTTGCCATGGTTGAAGAAGTGCTGGTCAAAACCAGCGGTTTCAACGCCGAGTTCGGCGGAGCGACCGGTGGCGTCGTGAACGTCATCACGAAGAGCGGGACGAACGATTTCCACGGCCAGGCCGGGTACGAAATCGAACCGAGCAGCCTCTTCGCCAGACCGCGTCCGTACCTGTACCGCTTTAGAAGCGGCAGCGGCGCGAGTTTCACTCAGATCAACCAGTACGTCCATCTGCCCAAAGACGACTTCAAGGGTCATTTCCCGAGCTTTTCCATCGGCGGTCCTTTGGTCAAGGACCGGATGTGGTTTTTTACGAGCTATGCCCCGCAGATTGAGAACCGCACCCGGACCACGACCTACTACCCGATGAAGTCCGCCGACATCCTTGCTGCGAAGACGATCTTCACCGGGACGACGACCTCGCATACCTATACTCGTCAAACCCGGTCCGATTACTTCCAGGGACGCCTGGACACGTCACCGACCGACACCCTTCGTGTCACGGGAACCTACATTTGGAACCCGTATCAGGAAGACGGTGTTTTGCCGCAGGACTCTCTGAGCCTCGGAGGTGCGGTGCCGGTTGTTAACTTCGGAGGGGCTGTTGGGACGCTTACCGGTAACGATCTGACCTCGCGTCAGGGCGGCCGCAACAATTCGACCAACGTCTCCACGCAGGCAATCTGGACACCGACCAGTAACATCGCGGGCAGTTTCCGCTATGCGCGTGGCTACCTGAACGAGAAACTTTCCTCGTACTTCAAACCGGAGATTACCAGATTCCGTTGCATCAACAATGCCCCGCCGTCCGGCGCAGGCTGCAACCTGGGCATGGACACTCTGCCGACTGGAAACAACCAGATCTTTAGAGACATCTCGATCCGGAACAACTTCGAGGGCGATTTCTCTTACATCGTGAGCAATTTCGGTGGACGCCACGAAATAAAGACCGGGTATCAGCACGCCAAGGTGTCCAACGATGTCGCGAACGGGTATGTGCCCTTCGGTCGCGTCGATCTGTCTTACGGGTATACGATCAACGACCTGACCGGCAGGGACGACCCCGTGAGTCCAAACGCGATCGGCGCCGGCTTGCTGATTCGGTTTGGTACAGTAGGGGAGGCGAGTAACACTTCCCAGTCCCTTTATTTCCAGGATCGGTGGCAGCCGATTCAGCGTCTGTCTCTCAACGCCGGCATCCGGATGGAAAAAGAGGATCTGCCGTCCTTTAACGGCTACGCTCCTCCGATCAATTTCGGCTGGTTCGATAAGGTGGTGCCCCGCCTCGGTTTTGCCTTCGATCTTACCAATGATGGCAAATCGAAGATCTTTGCCAGCTATGCCAGGTTCCAGGACCGTCTGAGATTCGAGCTTCCGCGCGGTTCCTTCGGTGGCGACTTCTACCGCGTGGATTACTTCGAGATCATGCCCGACCACGCCAACTACGACTACTACACGTTGGCCAAGATTCTGGGGAGTAACCCGGATGTGCTGGGCGGCAAGTGCCCGATCTCGGGCGGCAGCGGATTGTCGAAGTGCCAGTACGACTACCGTATTGCTTCTAATGACCCGAGCGCCGACATCTACACCGGGAAAGTGGACCCGAACATGAAGCCACTCACCCAGGAAGAATTTACGGCCGGGTACGAGCGCGAGCTCACTGGCAGCCATCTGCTCGGTCTTCGTTACTCCTACAAGAACGTCCTGCACGCCATTGAGGACGCTGGTTTCCCGACCCCGGAAGGCAGTGAGGCTTACATCATCGGCAACCCGGGCGAGGGTCTGCATGCCGAAACGGCCAAGATGTTCGGTTATGCGAAGACCACGAAGCCCGTCCGCCGCTACGACGCCGTGGAGGTCCGGTTGGATAAGCGGTTCACCGGCAAGTACAACTACAACCTGTCCTATACTTGGAGCCGGTTGTACGGTAACTACTCCGGTCTGGCCAGTTCCGACGAAGCGGGCCGCACGTCTCCGGGCGTCAATCGCTTCTTCGACCTGCCGCACATCGGGTTCACCGCCGCGGGAGTGCCGGACAACGGTCCCCTCCCGACCGATCGTCCGCATTCATTCAAGGCGATGGCCTCGTATGACTTCGATTGGTTCGGCCGGACCAAGGGCGGGTCGACCCTGTTCTCTATGTTCACAACCGCCCAGTCGGGCACCCCAATCACGAGCTACTACACCCTGTATGCTGCTGCTGTTCTCTATGGCCGCGGCGACCGGGGCCGTACACCGATTTACACCAATACTGATTTCGCGGTATCCCACAGAATCAAGGCCGGTGAACGGTACGAAGCTCGTTTCGACATCACGTTGACCAACATGTTCAACGAGTCGAACGTGCTTGGCGTGATCAGTAATCCGAGCTACGTGTCCGCAAGTATCGCCGGGTTGAATTTGCCCGCGTCGGTTACCGGTGAACCGGAGGCTTTGAACTACGTCCTCACCAACGGGATCATCAGCAACTTCAACACGTTCTTGAATGATCCCACCGCTCCTCAACGGAAGGACACGGCTATTGATATGCCGAGTGCCTACCAGGGTGGCCGTACTATCCGTCTGGGTGTCCGCTTCAGCTTCTAACGAAGCCGGCGGCAGCCAAAGAAAAAAAGCCTGCCCGAGCAATCGGGCAGGCTTTTTTTGTTTGTGGGGAGTCGAGGGAAATCAAACAGAGCCGTGAGCGCAGCGTTGTTTGCGGAGCGACCCGGCCGTTGCCGGTCGGCCGCACATATCAATTCCCGCTAACCGGCAACGGCCGGGTCGCTCCGCAAACAACGCTGCGCTCACGGCTCTGTTAAAACCCCGCCTTCCCGTGCAGTGCAAGGGCCCTCGGAGATGGGACGTGCGGGAGTTGATAGGTTCGACCGCGCTGGCGCGAGAATGCCTACTTCGCCTTGGCCTTTAGCTGGCTGATCAGGCCCATGATTTTGTCTTTGTCACGCGCGTCGGGCGTTTCCTTCAGAAACAGTTCAAGCTCGGCCGCAGCCTCCTTATAGCGCTTGCTGTTGCCGTAGATCTGGGCCAATGCCATGTGAACATCCGACGGAATTTGCTGCCGTCCCTGTTCGTAAGCCTTCTTGAGCTCCCGCTCGGCATCGGCTGGCTTCCCGGTTTTTATTAAAGCCATCCCGAGATAGTACCGGGCGTACGGTGCGTTGGGCGAGTCCGGGGCGGTTTGGACCATCTTCGCAAGCGTCTGTGCTGAATCCGGCATCTTCTTCAGCTGGTACTGCGCGACTCCCAAGGCATATAGGCTGTCCTGACCTTTCGGATTAACCTCAACCGCTTTGGTAAGGGGCGCGATGGCCGGATCGTATTTTCCTGACTTGACGAGCTCGAAGCCGTATCGAGCCAGCGCGGCGTAGTAGTCGGGGAAGGCGTCGATAGCTTCCTTCAGCTTCGTCATTCCGCCGTCGACGTCCGTGCTCAAAAGCTGAACGCCTTGCTCATACGCGTTGCGTGCTGGTTCCGGTATATCCTGGGCAAACAGAGGGGCTGATCCGGTCGTCGATTTCGGGTCCGTCTTAAGAAAGAAATCAAGATTTTCGATTGTGGAACCCGCGTTTCCAGCTGCGGGGGAGACCTGCACGCGCTGGGTCTGCGCCATGTGGATGCCGTCTGAGGCGACTCGCACCAGGAAGATGCCCGATGACAGCCGCGAGAACGAGTACCTTCCCACAGAGTCGGTGCGGGTTCTGCCGAGCTGAGAATTAGCCTCGTCCAGTACTTCCACCCAGAGATCCGGGATCGGCCGCCGGTTGGCGTCGAAGACAGTACCCTGAATGATATTGCTGGTCTGCATCGCCGCAAGGCCAGGTGCCGCCATGGTGACGGTGACGATTCCGAAAATCAGAAGCCTAGTGTATTGCCGCATCAATCCTCCGTGGCGGGAATGATGGCATAGCAGACAGCGGACGGCAAGAGTAAGCTGACCGAGTTCGGTTAGGGCTGTTTAGAGGGTGAGGCCGCTTTGGCCCGCAAATGAGCGGCCAGCTGCCGGAGGTGCTCGGAATCGTTCGCTCCGGGCGATTCTTTGAGGAGCTCCTCTATTTCCCCGGCCGCCTCCGCATACCGGTTGGTGTTGCTTAAGATCTGAGCGAGCGCCAGGTGAACATCCGACGGGATTAGTCCGCCTCCCTGCTGTTTGGCCAGCCGAAGCTGCCGTTCAGCTTCGTCCGATTGACCGGTTTTGACGAGGCTCATGCCGAGATAGTAGCGGGCAAACGGAGCATTCGGGGAGTTGGGCGCCATTGAGAGCATCTGGGCCAGGGTTCCGCCGGCTTCAGGCAGCTGCTTCAACTGGTACTGAGCAACACCGAGCGCATAGTAGCTGACGTGGCTCCTTGGGTTAACAGCGATGGCCCGCTTCACGGCACCGGCCGCAGTTTCCCACTCTCCGGCCTTGACGCACTCAACGCCCTGTCTTTCCAGCGCCGCGAAGTAGGTGGGAAACAATTCGGTCGCTTCCTTCAATTTCAAGCGGCCATTCGCCGCATCCTTATCCAGCAGTCGTACCCCTTCCTCGTAAGCTTGGCGGGCGGCCGGCGGCACCTCTTGGACGAATACTTCATGAGCCTCCGACCCCGTCGGCGTTGCCGGCGGGCTGGCTGCAGCGGAGGGCTTTGAGGGGACCGGGGGTTTTGATGGGTTGGCCGGTTTCTCGGACGACTCAAACTCGGGATGTCGTTTGAGATGGAAATCCGTCGACTCGTGGGCGGTAGCCGTATCCCGTCCGGTCTCGACGCGCCGTTCCTGACCGAGGTGGATACCGTCGGTCAGCACTCGGATGATGTAGTCATTCTCTCCGGCCAGGGCGCTGAAACGGTACCGCCCCAGCCCGTCGGTTCGCACACGCTTTATGATTCCGTACGCGTCATCCAGCAATTCGACCCAGACATCCGGGATTCCCTTACCCGATGGGCTGTAGATGACCCCTTGGATTTCGTAGGCCAGCGCATCTTCAGCGAGGAAGGCACAGGCCACCATCATGGTCACTGCAACCAGCATCAGTCTTCGCATAAGTCCTCCGGCGTGTTGCCCATCATGTCACTTGGAAAATCGGGTGGCAGGTGAGGAACTGCTCATCCTTTACACTTCCCCTGTCCTCGTGTTTTACTCCCTTCCTATGCAAGACAACGAACAGCATCTGCGGATCCAGGAATTCCTGAACCGTGAATTCACCTGGAAGCTGGCTGCGGGTGAGGCCAACTTCCTGATCCAGCTCCTGGCTTTTCTCGTCCAGGAGAACCCGGTTTTTGTCCCGGATGAGAAAGGCGTCAAGCGGCCCCTTAATTATCAGAGCATCCGCTCGATCGTCCTCCTGAACGAAAAACTGAGCGGTCAGCTTCAGAAATATGCCGCCGACGCGTCGGTTATCCTGGGTGAAACACCGCCGCCGGCTCCGGAGCGGGTACAGTAGGACGAACGTTATGCAAAACCTGAACAAAAGAGTCGCTGTGTTAGGGCTGGGCAAGATGGGTGGTATCCTTCTTCAGGCTTTCCTGGAGAAAGGACTGATCAGCCGCGAAACCACATATGGAACCGACAAATACACCGAGCGGGCCGAGGCGCTGGGCAAGGAATTCGGGATTCGTGTCTCAGCCGATAATGCCGAAGCCGCTCGCTGTGCCGACGTCATCCTGTTGTGCGTAAAGCCCCAGACGGTAAAGGAAGTCGTGGAGGTTATCCGGCCTGAGCTGAACCCAGGCAAACTGATCATTTCAATAGCCGCGTCGGTTCCCTCATCGTATATCGAGAACCTTCTGGAGGCGGAAATTCCGGTCGTGCGCTGCATGCCGAACACGCCTTGCGTGGTTGGCTGCGGGATGACCGGCATCTGCAAAGGACGCTATGCCGACCAGGGGCACCTCGAGCTCGCAAAAACGCTCTTCGAGGCGGTTGGCAGGGCTGTCATTGTGGATGAAAAACACATGGACGCGGTGACAGGGTTATCGGCCAGCGGCCCCGCCTATATCTACGTCATCCTGGAATCGTTAGCGGAGGCGGGGGTGAAAGTAGGCCTGCCGCGAGATGTCGCCACATTATTGGCCGCCCAAACCGCCTTGGGTGCTTCCAAGGTGGTCCTGGAGACGGGTCATCATCCGGCTCTGTTGAAGGATGCCGTGACCACCCCGGCCGGCTGCACGATTGATGGACTCCTGGAGCTCGAGGAAGGGAAGCTGCGAGTGACGCTGATAAAGGCCGTCGTTCGAGCCACCCAGCGAGCGAAAGAACTGCTGATGTGCGAGTAATCGTCGGCAGTGGTCGGAAGGCTTTTTTATCCACGAACCAACACGAACGAACACGAACAAGACGTCTTTGTTCGTGTTCGTTCGTGTTGGTTCGTGGATAAAAAAAGCCGGTTACCCGATAATCTCCCTCAGGCTCGGCGTTGCCTTGGCTTTCTCCTTGGCCTCCTTGGCGGAACACCGCAGCTGGAGCATCACGATCGCGGATTTCACGTCCCCGGTTTTTTCCAGAGCCTGACGTGCCTTATCCTCTGGTGCGCCCGTCACCTCCCGGATTATCCCCACTCCGCGCTCGAGCAGCTTGCGATTCTTGAGATGCACGTTGACCATCAGGTTGCTGTAGACATGTCCGAGTCGAACCATGACCGCAGTACTCAAAATATTCAGGATCATCTTCTGAGCGCTGCCCGCTTTCATGCGGGTCGAGCCTGCCAAGACTTCAGGTCCGGTTTCCACTTCTATCGAAAGCTCGGCTTCCTCTGAGAGGGGAGAATGACTGTTGCATGAGAGGCCCACGGTGAGCGCGCCCACTTGTCGGGCATAGCGAATGGCCCCCAGGGTGTAAGGTGTCCGGCCGCTTGCGGCAATGCCAACGACCGCGTCTTGCGGGCGAATTCTGCGGGCCCGGACATCGGCTTCCCCCTGTTCGGGGCTATCCTCGGCCGCCTCCACGGCCGAATGGCAAGCTTCGTAACCTCCAGCGAGAATGCCCTGCACCAAATCGGCAGGGACACCGAAGGTAGGCGGACATTCAACCGCATCCAAAACGCCAAGTCGCCCGCTCGTCCCCGAACCAACATAGAACAACCGGCCGCCCGAAGCGAGGCGTCCCGTAATCCCATCGACTGCGGCCGCTATCTGGTCGAGAGCCGTGGCGACGATCATCGCAACAGCCTGGTCGGCACGGTTCATTGCCATAACCAGCTCGGGTGTCTGGAGCTTGTCCAGATCGTAGGTGTCCGGATTTCGCTGCTCTGTAGTCATTTGGTGCTGCCCCTGTCTGTATAGTAACGCGACAAGCCGCCTGCCCGAAACAATCGCAGAAAACGGGTGTAGAATCTGAACGTGCCGAGCGGTCCTGACCCGAATCCCAAACTTGCCGGTGGGCTCTGTTACGTGATCGGGCCGTTTGTTTTACTGCTGCGCGGCGATCATCCAGTGGTCCGATTTCACGCGGTTCAAGCTTTGCTTCTGGCTCTTTGCCTCCTGGTCATCAACTTGTCCCTCTCGGTGCTTCTGGCTGCCATTTTTCGGGTTTCCTGGCACGCCGGGGTGAAGGCGGAAGCGCTCCTTTCCTGGGTTTACTATGCACAGCTCCTGCTCTGGCTGGTGATGGTGTACAGCGGCTACGACCTGGCAAAGGTCAGGATACCGTGGATCGGCAAGGTAGCGGAGGAGCTGGCAGGCCTGGCGTCTAAACCGTCTTCTGCTGATTAGCCCGTGCATCCTGGATTACCTTCGACAGCACGGTTCGCTTCTGGACCTCGCCAATCAGTGTGGAGAGGTATACGGCCAGACGATGGAGGACGAAGACGCGCTCGTCGGGAGTCGCTTTGTCCAGTTCTTCTGAAAACTGCTCGAACGTCGACCAGTCTTTGAAGAAGAGGAAGCGCATCGCGGTATTGCGGAAGTGCTCCAGCGTCTGTTTGACTTCCTGGTACCTCTCCTCGTTGACGGCCTCCTGGGAGTCGGTCGCGACGGCTCGATAGACTTCGTTCAAACCGTTCAAAAGGGCAGTGGATTCCCGGTGGCGCCGCCCCAACTCCTCGAATATTTCGAACTCATTGAAGGCTGGATTAAGGATGTGGGCCAGGTTGATGAAGGACTCCTGAAAGGCGTTGAGCATCATGCCGAGGGCATTCTGCATCTGTCCGTACACCACATCGATCTTTTTTTGCGATTCAAGGTCTCGAAGTTCCCCACTGAAGACCCGCCGCATCTCCATCTTGAGGGCCATGCTGATGTCAAGGAGGTTGTCAGCGACCTCCGGGTAGCTCTGGCTCAGGTACTTGCGCGAATCCTCGAGCAGTTTCAGGAACTTCCGGCAGGCAAAATTCAGGTGCATGAAGAGGCTCATCAGCTTGCGGAACGGAAAACGTCGCCGCATCTCGTCGCGCATGTAATGAACCATGCACAGGAGGCTGAAGAAGTCGAGGAACAATCGTTCCATGATCTCCCGGCTCCCCTGCAAGTTCACGTTCCTGAGGATGTCTTTCTCCAGCACCTGCTTGAACTGCCAGTCGTAGAGCTTCTTCCGCAGGTAGGCGCTTGACTCGCTGCGGTTGAAGCGATTCATCTGCTCCGTGAACATGTAGGTAAGGGCTTTGAACTCAGGCCGAGAGACGGTAGGGAGGCGCAGCATGCTCAGCGAGAGCGCCCGGTAGTTCTCCAGAAAATCCCAGAAGACGACCAGGTCGTCAATTCCGCGGGCGTAGTTCTTATATTGTCTGAACTGCTTTCGCAGATCTCTTCCGGGGTTGGCCAGAGCGGCCGGGTCCACTTCGCGAATCTGCAAGAGCTCCGCAGCCACCATTCGTTGGGTCATGGCGATCAAATCTTCCACGATCTGCAGAGCGGTGCGCACGTCTTCCTTGAAGTCCCGGTTCAGAATGACCGCTGTCTGGGTACCGAAAGGAATGCCGCAATGCCGATGATGGGCAGCCAAGCCGTCCAGCCAAAGCTGGAATTCCTCAAATTGGCTAAGTCTGAATAGATTCGCCACTCCAGTTACCTGTTACTGGTTGCAGGTTACACGGTTCACCGTTCCCCGTTCACCGTTCCCCGTTCACCGATTCACAGCCCGTTCGCCAGCGAGTGACCCACGGACTGCAACCGGTAACTGGTAACTTGTAACTGGTAACCGATAACCGGTAACCGGTAACCGGTGCCTATTCTATGCGAAGCGGGTGGAAAAACAAACTTCTTCTAATTTTCACCAAACTTGTGCATGCCTTCCCTCAGTCGTACAATAAGGCCAGGATCGGCGAGTCCTGCACTTGAATGGCGAAGGCGAACTTAGTAGCGCACACCAGCCAAAGTATCAATCCGCGCAGTTTCCTACCCATAACGTTCCAACGTTTTACATGAGAACACAGGAGGATTGACATGATTTCTTCAGAGGATGTCCGCGAGCTGATCGAGCATAAGGCTCAAGCCGGAAGTGGTGTCCTGAGCGTCTATCTCAACGTGGACCAGTCCCAGGCAGTCAATCTGAACCGCGGCTTCGAAGCGGCCCTGAAAAACATGCTTCGGAACCTGGAGGATACGCTCGCGAGCCAGGAGCAAAAGAAGGCTTTCTCGTCCGCTACCGATCTAGTCCTTAAAGCTGTCGCCAAGTACAGCCCGCACGGCAGATCGCTCATGCTCTTTTGCACCCCAAGCGGGGTGATTCGGCAACAGGAACTCAAGATTGAAATAGAAAACAGCGTCCGATGGAGTGCGAAGCCCTATATCCGCCCGCTTCTGGAAGCCTTTGACGAATTTCAACGCTACGGCCTGGTTCTCACAGACAAGGCCCATTCCCGCCTGTTTACGGTTTTTCTCGATCAGGTCGAAGAGCACGTGGATGCGCTGGCCAGCCAGGACGTGAAGCACATAAAAGGCCCGGGGACGGACCACATGCTTTCCCAGATGCACGTCCAGCGCAAAGCTGACGGCCACGTCCGCCACCACCTCAAAAACGTCGCGGACCTGCTCGGTAAGGTCGCGGAAGATAACCAGTTCAACCGGCTGATCCTGGCTGGACCTGTGGCCGCGACTAACGAGCTCCAAGGCCTGCTTCCCACTCACCTCCGCAAACTGGTCATCGGGACCATCCCCTTGTCCATGGATGCCGGTTCCTCCCAGATTATCGAGGCCACGCGCCGGCTTCAGAGCGGTGCCGAAAGAGCGGAGGAGGAAGGCCTGGTCCAGGACCTGATCACTGCGGCGGCTAAGAATAACCAGGCGGTTACCGGACTTGACTCCACCTTGAGAACGATCCAGGAAGGTCGCGTCTGGCATATCGTGTATGCCGACGGATACACGCCTCAGGGAGGGGAATGTGTCAACTGCGGCTTCTTGATAGCCGGGAAGACCGTCCCTTGCCCCTATTGTGAGGGAGAAGTGCAAGTCGTCAAGGATGTCGTCGCCCGCGCGGTCAGTCGCGTTGTGAATGCCGGAGGTAAAGCTGAGCAGGTCCGTGACAAAGCGGCGGAACGCCTGCACAGCGCCGGCGGCGTCGGGGCGTTCTTGCGGTTCTGACGATTGCGGATTTCGGATTGCGGATTGCGGATTGAAACGTTGGATTGGCCCTCACCTTCCTTCAATCCGCAATCCGGAATCGGCAATCAAGAGAGGGGGGCGGGATGTTACCATTCGCGAAGATCTTGTCCACGACCGACTTCAGTGAGGCCTCTTACGAGGGAGTCTGCCGGGCGGCCGAGTTAGCCAAGTGGTTCAACGCCGAGCTCTCCCTGGTATATGTCGTCCCTACGATTCCCACGCTTCCGCCGGGACCGAACTACGGATTCGAAATCCCGGAGTACGAGGAAGCCCTTTTGAACAACGCCGATGAGCGCCTCCGCGATTTCATCCGTGATCATCTCCCGGGCGACATGTCCATCAAGCCGATCGTCGCATACGGTGATGCCGCCAAGGAGATAGTCAGAATTGCCCGGGAGGAGGGTGTAAGCCTGATTGCGATGGCGACGCACGGCCTGTCCGGGTGGCGTCATCTGGTTTCCGGCTCGGTCACCGAGAAGGTCATCCGCCTGGCCGATTGCCCGGTTCTCGCGATCCGAATCCCGCGACACGATCAACGCCTGGCACAAACGCCACCAGCCGCAACAAGTTGAAGGACCGGAAGGACCTGAAGGACCGAAAGGACCTGAAAGACGCGCCTCAGGTCCTTCCGGTCCTTTCGGTCCTTTCGGTCCTTCCGGTCCTTTCCGTCCTTCTTGGCTCTGTCAAAACATCTCGCCTTTAAATCCTTCCGTTAACTTACCGTGTAAAATAGTAGTAGGTCTTAATTTCCCTGAGAGAGAGCCGCAAAGCGCAAGCATTGTTTCGCGAGCGCGCCGGCCCGAACGGTTGGCACCCGAGCATGGATCAAGAACAGAGAAAACTTGCGGAGGAGCTCTTCTTCTCCGGTCCCAGGACGACCAGTTTCGCTAAACTCCTCTATTTCGGGATTTTCGACGCGGAAAGGGTTTTTCCCTATCCGACCCCGCCGAGCGGCGAGGCGTCTCGCATGCAGCAGTTGCTGGCCACGCTCGACTGCTTTCTGGAGAAAGAGGTCGATCCTGATTGGATCGATCGCAACTCGACGATTCCCGATCATGTGATAGCCGGCCTCGGCAAGATCGGACTGATGGGCCTGACTATCCCCGAGAAGTACGGCGGCCTCGGCATGTCGCAATATGCTTATTGCCGCGCCATGGAGCACGTAGCCGCCCGCTGCGGAGCCACCGCGCTCATGGTCAACGCGCATCAGAGCATCGGCCTCAAGGCCCTCGTTCTTTATGGGACCGAGGAACAGAAAACCCGTTGGCTGCCGCCACTGGCCCGGGGAGAGAAGCTCGCGGCCTTCTCGTTGACGGAACCGAACGCCGGATCCGACGTGGCCAGTATCGAGACAGAGGCCGTGTATGACCCGTCTCGCAAGGTGTACCGCATAACCGGGCGGAAGCAATGGACCACGAACGGGGCCATCTCTGGAGTGCTCACGGTCATGGCGAAGACCCTCGTTGACACCCCCGACGGACCTGCGAAGAAGGTCACTGCCTTTCTGGTCACGCCGGACATGCCTGGTTTCCGGGTCGTAGCGGCCGCACTGGAGAAGGTCGGAATGCGGGGTTCTAAAACCGCCAACCTCGCCTTTGACGGCCTGGAAGTCCCTGCTTCGAATATCCTCGGTCCTCCCGGCCAGGGCTTGAAGGTTTGCCTAACCGTGCTCGACTACGGCCGAACCACGTTCGGTGCTACCTGTACCGGTGCTGCCAAGTTTCTGCTCGAACGAGCTGTCGAACAAGCCCGGGAGCGTTATCAGTTCGGCCGTCCACTCGCCTCGTTCGGTCTCGTTAAGCAGAAGATCGCGAACATGGCCGCTCTCGTTTACGCAATGGAAGCCGCCACTTACCTGACCGCCGGAATGATCGATCAGAGTGACGAAGATTTCATGCTGGAAGCGGCGATCCTGAAGGTCTTCAGCAGCGACGCCCTGTGGAGCATCGTTTATGACACCATGCAGATTTTCGGCGGGCGCTCCTTCTTTACGGACAGGCCGTACGAACGGATGATGCGGGACGCGAGACTAAACATGATAGGGGAAGGCTCGAACGAGGTCATGAGGGCTTTCATCGGCGGCGCCGGAATGCGTGATCCGGGCGTTCAGCTCGAGCAGGTCCTCTTCGCAACACGCCGACCCTTTGCCCACACCTCGCTGTTGTTCGGCTTTGCACGGCAGAATCTGGCGCGTCTCCGGACGCCTGTTGTTCCGGTTCGTTCGGACCTTCTCCGACCTCAAGCCAGGATGCTCGCTGCCAGGGTGCGGCGCTTCGGAATTGCGGTCGTTCGCGTTCTCACCAAGTACCAGGAAGAGGTGGTAGAGCGCCAGATGGTCCTCGATCGGATCGCCACCACGGCAATCGCACTTTATTCGGCCACTGCGGTGATCGGGAGACTCGATCATGACTTGAACCGAGC